>CAYGBF010000027.1:0-5780 GCA_964348035.1 uncultured Eubacteriales bacterium
GAAGGATAACGGCTGTCCAGAGTAAGATCTTCCTGGATGGTGGAGCCTACTCTTCGTTCGGTGTCATCACGGCCTACTATGCTGGGAGCATGATTCCAACCCTGTACCACATCCCCAACTACCGGTATGAAGGCTTCAGGATCATGACCAATAAACCTGCCTGCGGAGCCATGCGGGGACACGGGACACCGCAGCCCCGGTTTGCCTTCGAGAGCCTCCTGAGCATGATCGCCCAGGATTTGGGTCTCGATCCTGTCGAGATTCGTCTCCGGAATGCCATGGATCCCGACACCCGCACCTGCAACGACCTGGATATCCGGAGCTGTGAGTTCAAGAAGACTCTGGAAGAAGTGGTCAAGAAGTCGGGCTGGCGGGATAAATACGGAAGGCTTCCCCGCGGGAAGGGGATAGGGATCGGATGCGGGGGATTTGTCTCCGGGGCAGGGTATGCGATCTACCGAGGGCAGGTCCAGAGACATTCCGAGAAAAAACCCGAAACCTTCGTGAAAAAGGCCGCCTTCCCTCACGCCAACGCCATCGTCAAAATCTCAGAAGACGGCACGACGGCTGTCCTTCTCATCCTGGCCGCAGAGATCGGGCAGGGCTCCTCGACGGTCCTCTCCCAGATCTGTGCCGAGACTCTGGGCATCGATCTCAACCGGGTTCGCATCCGGACCGAGGATACCGATATCAGCCCGCTTGATCTGGGATCTTACTCTTCCCGGACGACCTTGATGGGCGGGAATGCCGTGGCCATGGCCAGCCAGGATGTGCTCAACAAGATGTTTCTGGCAGTCTCCAAGATGTGGGGCTGTGATCCTCAAGAGCTAGAGGCCAAGTCAAACCGGATTTTCCACAAAAAAGATAAGTCCCTGGCTGTAGAGTGGGCCGAGGTCGCTCGGAAATATTTCAACGACAGCGGTCATCTGGTCGGAACCGGTTGGTACAAACCGCCCGAAGGACTGGGCGGCGATTATAAGGGGGCTGCTGTCGGAACCAGCCCGGCCTTTTCATTCGGGAGTTCCATCTGCGAGTGCAGTGTTGACTTAGATACAGGCAAGGTGAAGATCGAACGATTCATCGATTATCATGACTGCGGGACTCCGATCAATCCTCAAGCCGTCCACGGACAAGTTGAGGGAGCTGTAGTCATGGGGGCAGGCGAGACGATCATGGAAGAAGTTATGTATGATGAGAAGGGCCTGATCCTCAACCCCAACCTTCATGATTATCTCTTGATGACCGTAAAAGATGCCCCTGACATCTTCAGTGGGATTGTCGAATCCTACGAACCTGAAGGGCCGTACGGGGCTAAAGAAGTGGGGGAGGGAGCGACATTGCCCGTTTTAGCCGCGGTCGCTCATGCTATTGCCGATGCCACCGGTGTCTGGATCAAGGAGCTTCCGATAACCGCCGAAAAAATCCTCAGAGCGCTCGACAAAAAGAAAGCTTAATTCGGGGACGGTCCTATTTTCCTCGTTTCATAAAACTCTTTTTAAATCTTGATATGGACAGCGGTTCCAGGTCGATACCGAGAGGTTGTTCGAGGACCAGTTGGGAAATCAATTTGCCAGTAATAGGTGCCAAGGTGATTCCCAGCATACAGTGCCCTGTGGCGAGGATGAGATTGTCATAACCAGGGATACGGCCGATTATCGGTAACCCATCGGGGGTGCATGGCCGCAGACCGGAACGAATTTCAATGATATCCTTGTTTTCAATCCCTACCACGTAATCTTCTGCTGTACGCCTGATGGAGTTCACACGCCGTTTGTCTAGACTGAAGTCCATGCCGGCCAATTCCAGCGTTCCGGCCAGACGCAGGGTGTCTCCTAAAGGGGTGACGGCCACTTTGGACTCGCTCAAATAGAGAGGGCTGGTTGGACCAGTTTCCGGACGTTTGATGGACAGGCTGTATCCTTTGGCGGGTTTTTGCGGGAGATGAAAACCAAGTTTTTTGGCCAGCCCTGAAGACCAAGCTCCTGCAGCTAAGACAACATGCTTTGGTCTGAAATCACAGAGATTGGTTCGTACGGTCGTGATACGGCCATCGGCCGTTTCAAAAGCTAAAACTTCTGTCTTCTCGTGGGTATGGACATCGCGTTTACTCAGGCTCTCTGCTAACGTTTTAACAAACTTAGCTGGGTCCAGATGGGCATCCTCCGGGAAAAAGAGACCTCCGGCGATGTTGGGGTTCAGCGTTGGTTCTAACTCTAATGTTTCAGGAGCGCTCATGATTTGAACCCCTACATCATAAAACTTTAAGAGGTCCGCTTCTTCCAGCGACTCCTGGAACGTTTTGTGAGTTTTGTACACCATCAACCAGCCATTTTTTCGGTAATGGCAGGCTAGGGATTTCTGGGTAATCAGATGATCCATGAGCTCGGCGCTGGCGTAATTCAAATCGTGCAAAACACGGATTCCCTGATGCATTTTCTGTGGCTTACAGGCCTTAAGATGTTGCCACAACCAGTAAAGGAGAGAAGCATCCAATCGGGGTTTTATGGAAAAAGGGCTCTCAGGTTTCAAAAACCATTTAAGAGTCTGACGTAGAGCTCCAGGCTTTGCCAAAGGAATGATGAAACTGGGGACGATAAGCCCGGCGTTAGCTCCCGAACATCCGGAGGCAAACTCTTCTCGTTCCACCAAGGAAACCTGGACTCCTTTTTTCCCCAGATAATAGGCTGAGCAGACACCGACGGCACCACCACCGATGACCAACACGTCAGATTCGGCTTTCATCAGAGAAAGATCAATCCCAGATAGAATATTTTCATAAACATGAAATGATGTTGCTCCCTCGTTTCAAGAAATTATTCTTTAAAATAACTAGAGGATTTCTTTGATTTTTACTAGGGTTTCCTCGAGGCTCTTTGGATCTGTAGTTCTTAGAGATTTTCCGGGTATCCCGATCCAGTGGGGATGAATTCCTTTGGTTTTCAACGAGTCCTTGAACTCCTCCATGAAGACACCCATTGCTTCTACGAACTCGATATCGTCAGGGAAGCGGCCCTTTTTGACAGGGTCTTTCCACTTCCCGACGAGGCTGATCCCGCAGGTTGGACTGACTTCGGCTCCCAGGACAGCGACAATCTCGTATTTTTTTTTCAGAAACATGGCCAACTGCTTGGAGATAGAGTCGGCCAGTCTTTTATATTTCTTTCTTATTGTAGAGTGTTCATAACTATCCTTGGGCAGCGGTTTTCTGAAAATCCCGGATACCTCCATCTCCGGACAGGGAATCTGGAATATCCCGACGCCCTTCTCGATAAGGACTCGGAACAGGTCTTCCTCGAGTCCTGGATAAACGGCCAGTCCGTCCTCCAGAGAGTGAACGTTCAGCAAGCAGTGGGAGACGACAACGACTTTACCGCTTCTTTTGTCCCTCATGATTTGAACCCCTCTTCTTTTATTTCTAAGTCCACGTCATTTTTTCTCGGGTTTAATCCGAGCTATTCGGCGAGCATCAGCCTTTCGACGATCGAAGGAAGAACCTTCCCGGCTGCGTCGTTGATCACATAGTCGGCCAGATGGTCCAGAGGAGTTTCATCCTTGTTGATGATGACCAGAGTTGCCTCTCCTTGTTTGGCCCGGACAGGGAGATCAGCGGCTGGGTAGACGACCAAGGAACTGCCGACAGCCAGAACAAAGTCACTCTGTCCAACCTCCTCGTAGGCTGTACGCAGGACTCGTGGATCGAGAGACTCTCCGAAAAAAATAACGGCCGGTCTGAGGACTCCCTGACATTGTTCACAGAGTGGGGGACATTCGGTTTCAAGGAAGGAGATGGCTTCATCCAGTAAATATTCTCGAGAGCAATCCATACAGGTGATGGTCCGCGATGTCCCGTGGAGCTCGACGACTGTGGACGAGCCGGCTTCTTGATGCAGTCCGTCGATATTCTGGGTGATCACGGTGTTCATCTTGCCGGCCTTCTCGAGATCAGCCAAAGCGAGATGGGCTTTGTTCGGTTTTACGGTTTTGAGCATCGGACCGCGGACTTCCTGGAAAAAATTCCAGTAGTAGGAAGGGTTTTGACGAAAGTAATGGATATTGGCATAAAGGTTGGGATCATACTTTGTCCAGAGACCGTCTTCTCCTCTGTAGGTTGGTATGCCGCTTTCAGAAGAGATACCCGCGCCGGTAAAGGCGACGATGTATTTAGACTTTTTTAGGTCAGCAGCAATCGCTTCTATGATATCCACTGTTAACCCTTATCTAGAGCCATTTTTGAATGGCCCGGTCAAACGCCTGAAACATAGCGGAAGATGAAAATGATGTCAATCAAAAATGGAAATCCAAGCGGATGAAAAAAGGCTAGCCGGAGTGGAAACTCGACGGTGTGATGCTCCACTACAACCGCGGTTGCGAAGGATTGAAATTGGGGATTTCAGAGAACAGATTGGTCTTGATTGAGTCCAGTTTTCCAGTTATGATTTTTGAAGGCAACATGGAAAACAGAAGAGAATTCGACGAAGCCCAGACCATCACCCGATTCGATGCTTTCATGGAAGGCCTGGGAATAGAAAAACTGGAATGAGGATAGATAGTGATTAAGTTCCAGCCTGGAAGGAGGAAGACATGAGGGTTGCAGGTATCGACTGTGGAGCCAAGTTCGTCAAAGCCCTCATCTTGGATAACGGGAATGTCTTGGCTAAAGGTGTGGTTCTCAGCGGGTTTGACCAGAAGGCGGCGGCTCAAGGGGCCCTGGACGAGGCCCTGAAGGAGGCAGGGATTTCCCAAAAAGATGTAAGCCATATCACAGCCACGGGAACAGGAAAAGAAGAAGCCGTTTTCGCTCAATCGACATTCACCGAAGTGGGGGCCAATGCCCGGGCGATAAACCGCATCTACCCTTCGGTCAGGACGATCATCGATGTGGGCGCCGAGGCAGGCCGGGCGATCCGGATAAACGAACAGGGAAAAGTCATCGACTTTGCCGTCAACGATAAATGCGCGGCTGGAGCTGGAACGTTCACGGAGACGATGGCGCGGGCACTGGAGCTCAAAGTCGAAGACATGGGTGCCTTGTCGCTCAAGTCCCAAAAATCCGTGCCTATGAATGCCCAATGTGTGGTTTTTGCCGAGTCTGAGGTGGTCAGCCTCATCCACGCCAAGCATTCCAAGGAAGATATATCTCGGGCTGTTCACGACGCCGTCGCGGACCGAATCGCCTCGATGGCCAGAAGAATCGGGATCGAAAAAGACGTAGCTCTCGTTGGTGGCGTGGCCAAGAATGTCGGTTTTGTCGACTCCCTTAAACGCGATCTCGAGGTGGACCTGCTGATTCCCGAGGACCCTGATTTTTCGTGTGCTCTCGGAGCGGCCATGGTAGCTGCAGAAAAGGCCTAAGGGGGACGAGATGGATAAAGAATACTGGAAATGGCCCGAGTCGAGATGGACATCACCAGCTCTCGACTGGAAGTCTGGAGAAATCATTTCCGGCGGAGTGGACGTGGGATCGGTCAGCTCCCAGGCTGTGATCCTGGTGGACGGAGAGCTTTACAGCTACAGCAACATCCGAACAGGATCGGACAGCCCCGAAAGCGCCCGGCAGGCCATAGAAAAGGCTTTGGAGGAGACAGGAATGACGCTGGAGGATGTACATTACATCGTAGGAACAGGATATGGCCGGGTCAATGTGCCTTTTGCCAAGAAAGCGATCACGGAGATTGCCTGCCATGCCCGAGGCGCAAATTTTATGTACGGACCTACGGTCAGGACCATCCTCGATATGGGCGGCCAAGATTGTAAGGTTATTCACTGCGATGGGAGGGGGA
>CAYGBF010000028.1:0-3552 GCA_964348035.1 uncultured Eubacteriales bacterium
ATCGCGTATATCGTCAAAGTTCTGGAAGATCATGGAGCGATGGACTATTCGATCGTTGTGGTCGCGTCAGCCAGCGAACCTTCATCCCTCCAGTTCCTGGCGCCCTACAGTGGATGCGCTATCGGAGAGTATTTCCGGGACAACGGGCAGCATTCCCTGCTTATTTATGATGACCTCTCCAAACATGCGGCTGCCTATCGAGAGATCTCTCTCCTCCTGAGACGCCCTCCTGGCCGGGAAGCTTACCCTGGGGATGTGTTTTATCTCCATTCAAGGCTGCTGGAAAGGGCCGCTAAATATAATGATGAACACGGAGGTGGTTCCTTGACCGCACTCCCCATCATCGAAACCCAGGCTGGTGATGTTTCAGGCTACATCCCCACCAACGTTATCTCTATCACAGACGGCCAGATATACCTGGAACCCGAATTGTTCAATGCCGGAATACGGCCGGCCATCAACGTGGGAATATCGGTCTCAAGAGTTGGAGGAAATGCTCAGATTAAAGCCATGAAACAGGTGGCTGGACAGCTGCGTCTGGATTTGGCCCAGTACCGCGAGTTGGTGACATTCGCTCAGTTTGGTACAGAACTGGATAAAGCCAGCCAGTCTCAGCTAGACAGGGGGGAGAGGCTGACCGAAGTGCTCAAGCAGGACCAGTACGTTCCCTTGTCTGTCGAGAAACAGATACTGGTCATTTACGCGGGAAACAGGGGATTCCTGGATGAGCTTGAAGTCGAACGCATCAAAGAATACGAGAAAAAGATGTTCGAGCATTTTGAGAAGGAACATGCCGATTTGTTAAAAAAGATTGCCAAAAAAAAGGAGATCGATGCCGAACTGGATGAAGCCATCAATACGGCTTTAAAGGAGTTCAGCCTCAAGTTTAAAGAAGAAAAGGAATAGAATGCCCGAATTAATCGACCTGAGAAGAAGAATCAAGAGCGTCAGGAACACCCAACAGATTACGCAAGCCATGAAGACCGTGGCCACAGCTAAATTCAAGAAAGCGCAGCAGTTTGTCCTGGAAGGTCGCCCATGCTGGCATGGCTCGCCTGAGTTGATGGCCAAAGTCGTTCTCTGGGCCAAAAGACAGGGCCATCCTCTGCTGGCCCAGCGGGAAGAGAAGAGAGTGGAAGGGGTGGTCATTACTTCAGATAAGGGGTTGGCCGGAGCGTTTAATTCTAACTTACTGACCGAAGCACATGCTTTTTTTAAAGAGAAAGCCCGGGATGTTCGCGTGAATCTGGTTTTGATCGGGAAAAAGGCAGTGGCTTCTTTCAAGAGTTCCCCTTTTTCTGTTGATCGCGTGCATACCGAGCAAGTCCAGAAGCTCAGCCAGGAAGGTCTGAAGGACCTGGCGCAGTTTTTAATGCGGCTCTATGTCTTTTCCCAAACAGATGCGGTGTATGTCGTCTATAATGAGTTCAAATCCATTCTTTCACCAAAGATATCCATCACCAGGCTTCTCCCTCTCAGTCCCCCTGAGGGCCAGGAAGAAGAGCTACCTCCGGACTGGGAGCCGGGGAATGTCCCTCTCCTCGAGGCACTCCTTCCGCTTTATGTTGAAAGCCAGATTCAGCATTTCTTTTTTGAGTCTGAAGCGGCGGAGCAGGCGGCTCGGATGATGGCCATGGATAATGCGACCAAGAATGCGGAGGAGTTGATCGGTGATTTAATATTGGTTATGAACAAGATCCGTCAGGCATCCATCACCAAGGAGCTGCTGGAGATCATGACTGCGGTCGAGGCATTAGCCAAGAAATAGAAACGTTGGAGAGAAAAATGACAGAGAAAAAAGTGAAAGCCAGAGATAAAAAAGACATGAAAGCGAAAGCGAAGCCAAAGGAAAAAAAAGAAAAAGCAGGAAAGGTCGTCCAGGTTATCGGTCCTGTAGTGGATGTCGAATTCAAAGGGATCGAGCTGCCCGAGATTTACAATGCGATCCAGATCACGAGTGAGGGATTTGATGTCCCCACACCCGTTGATATTATTGTGGAGGCGGAACAGCATCTTGGAGAGGACAGAGTGAGATGTGTATCCATGCACCCCACCGACGGTCTGGCTCGAGGAATGAAAGCGGTGGACCTGGACGGACCGATTCAGGTTCCAGTCGGAGAGGAAACTCTGGGACGTTTAATCAATGTCATCGGAGAAGCTGTGGATTATCTCGGTCCGATCAAAGCCAAGATAAAATACCCGATCCATCGGCCTCCTCCATCGCTTGAAGACCAGAGTACAAAGCTCGAGATGTTCGAGACAGGAATCAAGGTGATCGACCTCATCCAACCCTTTTTAAAGGGGGGGAAGATCGGCCTTTTCGGAGGTGCAGGAGTCGGGAAGACCGTCATCATCATGGAGCTCATCCACAATGTGGCCAAAAAACACGGCGGTTATTCTGTCTTTGCTGGCGTAGGAGAGAGAACTCGAGAAGGGAATGACCTTTGGCTGGAAATGAAAGAATCCGGTGTTATCGATAAGACCGCTCTGATTTACGGCCAGATGACTGAGCCTCCAGGAGCAAGGCTTAGAGTCGGGCTGGCAGCTCTTTCTGTCGCCGAATATTTCAGAGATGAGATGAATCAGGATATACTCCTTTTCATCGATAATATCTTCCGTTTTGTCCAGGCCGGCTCAGAGGTTTCCGCCCTTCTGGGACGGATGCCTTCGGCGGTTGGCTACCAGCCGAACCTGGCTACCGAGCTTGGAGAGCTTGAAGAGAGAATCACGTCCACAAAAAAGGGCTCCATCACTTCTGTCCAGGCCATCTATGTTCCGGCGGATGACTTCACTGATCCCGCACCAGCCACCACTTTTTCCCATCTTGATGCCACGACCAACCTGTCCAGGGCGCTCACCGAAATGGGAATCTATCCGGCTGTTGATCCTCTGTCATCATTTTCCCGGATACTGGACCCTAGAGTGATCGGCAATGAACATTACCGGATTGCCAGAGATGTGAAGGAGATCCTTCAGAGGTATAAGGACCTTCAGGATATCATCACCATTCTGGGCATAGAAGAGCTTTCTGAGGAGGATAAAGTTATCGTCGCTCGTGCGCGAAAAATCCAGCGATTCCTTTCCCAGCCATTCAACGTGGCCGAGGAGTTCACCGGAAGGTCCGGCAAATATGTCTCCATCGAAGAAACCGTGAGAGGCTTCAGGGAAATTACAGAAGGCCTCCATGATGATAAGCCCGAACAGGCGTTTTACATGGTGGGAGGTATCGATGAGGTCGTTCAGCGCGCAGAGGAATTGAGAGCCGCATGACAAAAAGTCTGCCTTCATCCATCCGGCTTAAAGTCATATCTCCCCGGAAGCTTCTTGTGGACGAGGAGGTTCAGGATGTTTCTCTCCCCAGCCTTGACGGTTATATAGGGATCCTTCCCGGCCATCGTCCTCTGATACTCGCGTTGGGAGAGGGAGATATCACATACCGGCTGGCCGGAAGAGAGGAAAGCGTAACCGTTCGGGGAGGTTTCACGGAAGTCCTTCCTGAAAAAGTTCTTGTTTTCACTGAAACGATCGAAGATGAAACCCAGCAGCCCGCTG
>CAYGBF010000029.1:0-3070 GCA_964348035.1 uncultured Eubacteriales bacterium
GGGGCCTAGCTCTGGGTAGGCGATGACTTCAGATTCCTCGATGCTTTTGGAGATCAGAGCACCCGCACCACCCACAGCCGCCAGGTAAACTGCTTTGTGCTCCTTCAGCGCCTGTTTAACTTCTTCGCTTCGCGAGCCTTTTCCGATCGTTCCTTTTAAACCCAAAGCATGCAGAGTCGGAGCAAAAGAATCCATCCTGTAGCTTGTTGTCGGGCCGGCCGAACCGATCGGGTTTCCGGGTCGGGCTGGAGTCGGCCCCACGTAGTAAATGAACTGTCCTTTAACATCTATGGGCAGCTCTTTTCCCTCGTTGACGAGCTCTATGAGCTTCTTGTGGGCAGAGTCCCGCCCGGTGTACAAGTATCCAGTGATGAACACCCTGTCTCCGGATCGCATTTCGGCGATAATCTCATCGGTAACCGGAGTTTCGATCTTGTGTTCAGCCATGTCTTCCTAGAATTCGAGAATGTCGATGACGTTGCGAACAGCCGCTTCAGACTGTTTGATGGCTTCCTTTTCGGCGTCTGTCAGGTCTATCTCTATGATCTCTTCCACTCCGTTGGCTCCCAATTTGATCGGAACGCCGAAGTAGAGATCATTGATACCGTATTCACCTTCAAGATAAGCGGCACAGGGCAGTATTTTCTTCTTGTCCTTGACGATGGACTCAACCATCTCGGTCACAGCCAATGAAGGCGCGTAGTAAGCACTTCCGGTCTTCAGGTACTTGACGATCTCGCCGCCGCCTTTGCGGGTTCTCTCGATAATCGCTTCGATCCTGTCTTCTGGTATGAAGTGGCTCAGGGGAATTCCCGACACCGTGGTGTACCGGGCAATCGGCACCATCGTGTCCCCATGACCGCCGAGAACGAGGGCTTGGATGTTCTCAACAGACACGTTGATTTCCATCGAGATGAAAGCCCGGAACCGTGTCGTATCCAGGATTCCCGCCATCCCGAAGACTCTGTTCTTGGGGAAGCCGCTGACTTTGAAAGCCGTGTAAACCATGGCATCAAGAGGGTTGGAGACCACGAGCAGAATCGCGTTCGGCGAATACTCGATGACACTCTCCGTGACAGATTTGACGATTCCGAAATTTGTTCCCACCAGTTCATCACGGCTCATTCCTGGCTTCCTCGGGATTCCAGCCGTAATGACGACGATATCGGAGTTGGCCGTATCGGCATAGGAGTTCGTCCCGGTGATGGCGGAGTCGTATTTGCCGACTGGACCGCCCTCGCGCATGTCCAAACCTTTACCTATGGGCATATCCTCGATGATGTCGAGAAGCACCACATCACCCAATTCCTGTTCAGCAATCTTGAAGGCCGTGACTTCTCCCACATGACCAGCTCCGATGACAGATATTTTCTTTCTCATGATTATACCTCCTCTGAAAATATTAAAAATGATTCAGCAGTTTTTTCCTTTTTCCCGTCCGCCCCTTTTGACAAAAGGCCTGGCTGGAGAAAAATAATTCATGCTGAATATAATTCATAAAGCGTCTTGAGTCAAGAAAGAGGCCCTACCCACTCTATTTTATTCCTGGAATCCTTCCCATTTCTCCTTCAATTTCGGATCCTGGATAGTGTCCATGAGATAATCTGAAAATTCGGCTCCAGTGGCTCCTGTGTCTCTTCCCGTGATGGACAGCTTCTTTTCATGCTGACCGCAGATGTCTAGAGTCATTTCTAGGTTTTTGGCCCTTTCGGGGTATCCGATATGATTGACGAGGAAGACCGCTGCTCGGATCAGACTGGAGGGATCCGCATATTTAGCCCGTCCTTCCTTAACCATCCTAGGGGCTGATCCATGAATCGCTTCGAACATCCCGTATCTTTTACCGATGTTGGCGCTTCCGGCGGTTCCGACCCCTCCTTGGAATTCCGCTGCTTCGTCGGTCAGGATATCCCCGTAGAGGTTGGGCAGGACCATGACCTTGAATTGTGTCCTTCGCTTGGGGTCCACCAGTTTGGCCGTCATGATGTCGATATACCAATCATCACAGTCAATCTCTGGGTATTCCTTGGCAATCCTGTATCCGATGTCCAAGAATTTCCCGTCCGATGTCTTGACCACGTTGGCCTTGGTGACGATCGTAACTTTATCGATGTTGTTTTTTTTGGCATATTCGAAGGCCAACCGGATAATCCGCTCGGCCCCCTGAGAGGTAATCACTTTGAAATCAATGGCTAAGTCATCGTCCACGTGGAGGCCTTTGCTGCCCATGATGTAAGCACCTTCCGTATTTTCCCGAAAAAAGGTCCAATCGATGCCCTCCTTCGGAACCTTGACTGGTCGGACATTAGCAAACAGGTCCAAATATCGACGCATGGCCACGTTGGCACTCTCGATGTTCGGCCAGGGATCTCCTTTTCTGGGGGTCGTGGTTGGACCTTTCAGGGTAACGTGGCATTTTTTTATCTCTTCTAAAACGTCATCCGGGATGGCTTTGTTGTGCTCGGCTCGATTCTCGATGGTTAAGCCTTCAATATCACGAAATTCAACCTTTCCCTGCTTCAGCTCTTCAGCCAGGACGAATTCCAGAACCCGGCGGGCCTCGGCCGCGATGTAGGGGCCGATACCGTCTCCACCGATGATGCCGATGATGATGGGTTTGACCTGAGAATAATCGATCCAGTCCGCCTCCTGTTTCAATTCTTCGACTCGCTTGAGCTGTTCCTCGACGATCTGGCCAAAATATTCCTTTGCTTTTTCGATTGCTGTCATATCCATGTCATAACTCCTTTTGTGATGGAATAAAGGAGAAAGTATTATATGCATTTTTCTAGTAAAATCAACACCACACACCGAGAGAAAATTTCTGGGTTAAAATTTTTGACAAAACCCAGGAAACATTTTATACACTATAAGGAAAATCATTCAGTTTTCGGAGAATAATAATGCTAGAATCATACTTTGATCACCAATCCAATAGACAGGGTCAAGGTATCCCTCCTTTGCCCCTTAGTCCGGATGAAACAAAAGAGGTCTGCACCCTTCTTCAAGATCCCCCCCAAGACCAGGAGAAGGTTCGTCTCGAACTTCTGAAAGACCGGGTGTCTCCTGG
>CAYGBF010000030.1:0-4318 GCA_964348035.1 uncultured Eubacteriales bacterium
AGCCGTTTACTGAGCATCTTTTTCTTCTCCTCCGGAATCTCAGGATGTCGGAGGCAGAGTCTTACAGCCTGGTCTGCCGCAGCGAGACTGAGCTCCAGAGTAATCTTTGCCAGCTCCTGTAAAATGACTGGAGATGTATTCATACCGACTTCCCCGAGAAGTTCCATGGCTAATTCCTTTGCCACCTCGGGTTGGCCGCGATCTACCATCGCCTTCAACAGCGTGAATTTGTACGTAGGACTGAGGGAAGATTGAGGAACCTTGGCTCTTAGATCCAGGAAATGATTCAAGGCCTCATCCGTCTTATCCTGTCGGATTTCAGCCTCGATCAGCTTGATGAAGAAACGAGTCGCTTCCTCAACTCTTCCCATCCCGACTCCTACATCCCATAATGTTTCGACAACATTCTGACAGGTCGGATTCCGTCTGGCCTCTTCCAAGAGCATGGCATAGGCTTCCTCTGCCCTTCCCGCATTTCTTTTCTGGATGGCAGCCACGACAAGGCCCAAGCCTTTATCGTCCACTTTGGTCTTGGCCTCGATTTTTGGCTGCACATACTTCTCTTCCACCCTCAAGGCCTTGATCCCCAAAGCGACGGCTAGGCCAAAGACAAATCCCCAGACATGGGCCCAGTGGGCGACACCCCCGCCGCCATCAGGATTGATGGCATCGACCATCTTGGCGTTGAAAACCTCGAGCAGCAGCCATAACGGGAGCATCAACCAGGCGGGAGCCTCGAAAGTTCCTCGTAAAAAGAAGAAAACCCAGTAGAAGAAATTGATCTTCGTTTTCCAGTATTTTACCAGGAAAGCTCCCATGACTCCTGCGATGGCCCCGGAAGCACCGATCAAAGGTCCAGCGAAGTTGGGATAATGCAGAGCATACATCGAGGCTGCGACCACTCCAGCAAACAGATAGAAAACCGTGTAGATCGGCCTGCCCCAGACATCCTCGATGAACGGTCCCAGCAGATACAGGAAAAGTAAATTTCCCAGAAGATGCAGCCAGCCGCCGTGGATGAACATGTAGGTCAATAGACTGGAATTGGATTTCTGGCTCGGGATATACCCCCATTTTCTGTACGGAAAATCATGCAGAGCGCTGATGAAGCTCTGCGTCAGCTGATCCAGTTTTTCCTGTTCCACCCTCAGGTCGGCTTGACTGGGACGGGGAATACCGAGGCGGTAGGCACTCAGCATGTCCTGGACCTTCTGACTTCCTCGGTTCCCGAACATCAACTCCAACGTCTCTGTGTCGAGTTCGAGATAGGGGTGGCTGAAGTAATAACGGACGAGCTCTTCAGCCGAACTCTCGAGTCCTTGAGTGACCTTGCTCACCTGGATCGATACGAAGATGTGGATGATGAAGCAGAGGGCCATTATGCCGAAGGTGATCCACGGCAGTCTTTGGACCTCATCATTCTCGTGTCCGATCGGAATAATGATCATGCCGGTGTCCTCTTGTTCTCGGATGAAATTTGGCATTCTTCGAAACTGCGGTCAATCGCCTTTTGCGAGGAATCAAGGGGTTATTTTTTACCCAAAAAAAGAAACCATTCTCAAAAATATCGCGTATAAATGAATGAAGGCAGTGGTTCATACGTCCAAGATAACAAAATCCATTCCTAAGATCTTTGTCTAAAGTCTCAACCTTTTTCAAATGAACTTCTGTCTTTGAAATTGGCTGTGAAGGATTAAGACGATGCTTAACAGGTTAAGACACGCCATCTGCCTCATAATTTTCTTTGCCTTTATCTTGCTCCCTCTCTGGGCTGGGAAGCAAGGCCGGACAATCGGCAATCATGGGACCGGATCGTCAAAGGACCCATACGTCGTGCCCAGGGCTGACTCAGATATTAAAGTTGACGCCCTTTTGGATGAGGTAACTTGGAAAGAGGCCCTTGTCCTGGAACTCAAATACGAAGTCAGGCCAGGAGAAAACGTCCCTCCCCCTGTCCGCACCGAGGTTCTCCTGTTCTACGATGAGAAAACCCTGTACGCTGCTTTCCGCTGCTATGATCCCGATCCCTCAGCCATCAGAGCCCATCTCAGAGATCGCGATACCTTAGGCGGGGATGACTGGGTGGCTCTGATCCTCGATACATTCAATGACTCGAGACGCAGCTATGATTTCATCGTCACCGCCCAAGGGGTGCAGTTCGACCAGATCGAAGCCCAGACCGGTGAGGACAACGGCTGGGACACCTTTTGGGACTGCGCCAGCCGGATTACGGATTGGGGGTATGCGGTCGAGATTGCCATCCCCTTCTCCTCATTGAGTTTCCAGCGCAAGCCGGGACCTCAAACATGGGGTTTCGATGCTGTGCGGCGTTACCCCCGCGAACACGCTTACCATATCGGGCTCTTCCCAAGGGATCGCAGCAACAACTGCTATATGTGCCAGGCCATCAAGATCCAGGGTTTCGAGGGCGCCAGTCCTGGCCGCAACATCGAGCTCAGCCCCACGATCATCGCGGCCCGGACAGATGATCGACCGGAATTTCCGGAAGGAGATCTCGAAAAAAGAGACCAGGATGCAGAATTCGGCCTCACGGGTCGATGGGGCATAACGCCAAACTTCACACTAAATGTCACGGCCAATCCTGATTTCAGTCAGGTAGAGGCCGACGCTCTCCAGCTCGACATCAACCAACCCTTTGCCCTCTTCTACCCAGAACGACGGCCCTTCTTCACCGAGGGAGTCGATTTTTTCCGGGCTTTAGAAAATATAATCTACACCAGGACCATGCGCGATCCCTCGTGGGGTTTTAAGCTGACTGGGAAAGAGGGCGCCAATACTTTAGGCGCCTACATGGTCCGAGACGACGTCACCAACCTCATCTTTCCCGGAAGTCAGGGTTCCGACTCAGTCTCCCTGGAAAAGTCAAATATTTCTTCGGTCTTCCGCTACAAACATGATTTCGGCCGCCGGTATACCGTTGGTGTCATCGCCACTGATCGTGAAGGGAGTAATTACCACAACAGGGTGTTCGGGTTCGACCTCGACTTTCGGTTTACCCGGACCAACCAAATTCAACTCCTCATGATGGGCTCCAGCACGAAGTATCCCGATGATGTGGCGGACGATTTTGATCAACCCGACGGATCCTTCAGCGACCATCTCATCTCGTTCGAGTACGATCACTACACCCGGACCTGGGGCTGGTGGGCAGACTACGAGGAAGCGGGACCAAAATTCCGAGCCGACCTTGGCTATTATCCGCGTGTCGGCTACCGCAACGTGGAAGGTGGTGTCCTCCGCACCTGGAACGCGAAACCAGGTCAGTGGTGGTCAATGTTCAGAGCAGGCAGTGAATTGAACTATTTTGCTGACTGGGATGGAAACCTGCTGAACAGGAGTGCCTCACTGTGGTTCTCCTACAGCGGAACCATGCAGTCTTACCTGTTCGTCAGAGGCTGGAGGATGATGGAGGCCTTCAACAAGAAGGAATTCGATCAGACCTTCTTTTACTTAGAAGGCGGTCTGTGGCCGGCCAGCGACCTCATCGTCAGCGTGTCCACATTATTCGGAGATGAGATCGATTATGCGAACACGCGTTTGGGAAATAGGATCCGGGTGACACCAAACTCGAGTTACAACTTGGGCAAACATCTGCGCCTTTCCTTGTCTCACACGTATGAACGGATGTCGGTTCAGGATGCCCGCCTGTACACCGCCAACATCAGCCAGCTCTCGGCCGTGTACCAGTTCAACGTCCGGGCCTTTTTCCGGGCGGTTCTCCAGCACGTTCATTACGACTATAATACAAGCAACTACACGTTCGACATCGACTCCAAGTTCAAGCGCTTTTTCACCCAATTGCTTTTCTCGTACAAGATCAACCCCCGCACCGTGCTCTTCCTTGGCTACAGCGACAATTACTTCGGCAGCCAGGAATTCGGGCTGACTCGAGCGGACAGGACATTTTTCGTAAAAATCGGTTATGCCTGGGTTCTGTAGCCTCGAGAGCAACATCTTTAGATGGAAACAATCCCAGGCCTCTCAAAAATCACCATATCAGTTTCGAGATGGATCTCACGGAAATTAGAGTGAGGTACTCGTACGGGAGCTGTTAGGTCTTCCAAGGACCTGTGATAGCCAGCGTAAGACCGGCGTCATAGACGTTGAGGAACATGGTGCTCGAATCCGGTGAGAAACAAACTCCTGCTAACTCGGACTCGCCCATCGCACTCCTTGCGAACTTGTAGATTTTTTTGTGTTCGGTGACACCAACCATGAATTGGGCTCCCTCACCATCCTCGCAGACCAACAGGTCTCCCCAAGGGGCGACTGCGAGTTGGTCGGGGTGCTCCAAGAT
>CAYGBF010000031.1:0-7158 GCA_964348035.1 uncultured Eubacteriales bacterium
AAGATGAGGGTACCTGTCACACCCATTGCCATGTTCGGAACCCAGACGCCCCTCCTTGTCCCGGCAAAAATTAAAGTCAATGTCGGAAAGCCGATGTATATCACGGACTACTTCGGAAATGATTTTGACGAATCGGTCGATCGGTTTAGAGAGGCGCTGGAAAGCCGGGTGAAGGTGCTGCTCACCGAATTCATCCGGAAACCGCTCGTATGATCGGATGATGTCCATTCATCAAGAGCACCTCCTGGTCCAAGAAAAGTGACAGATCGTTTACTCCTCAAGGGGCTGTCATCCTTTTTGCTTTTTTTGAAAATGGGATAGGATAAAACGAATTTTCCAGTTTTGAGGGAAGACGATTGACATAATACTATAAATCCGATAGAATAAGGAGGTATTATTCGGGTTGAGTTTGATGTTTGCTCAATGATCATCGTCTTTATGGAGACTGATACGAGAAGAAAAACACAAAGTATCCGACACGTCATGAGAGACAAACCCAAGGATCGATTTATTTTAAGTCAGGGAGAGAAATGATGAGATTCCGAAAGACATTACTATCATTCCTTTTTATCGCGACCTTCACTCTGATTGTTTTGATCCAGGCCCAGGAGACCGAATCGTTCTTCGAATCCACATTCGATGGATCATGGTCTGGTTTTATCCGTCTGACAACTCCATCCGGTAAGAGAGATTTTCCTGTGGTGTTTAGCTTGAACTGCCAAGGGAAGGGGGGGACGGGATTTTCTGTTTTTCCCGATGATTTGACCACGGTCCCGACGGAATTCGGAGTCTACACTCTGACGGATGTCCAGAAAAAAGGCAAAAAGCTCATCCTGAAAGTCGAAACACCAGCCGAGGCCGCAGGGATCGCCCAGGACGAAAGTTTCATCCATACTTTCACCCTCAGATACAAGAGAGCCAAAGGGTTTATCAGGGGTAACTTTAAATCCACCGATCCTGATCTCAAGAAAGGCAAGGTTTTTTTGTATCCTCAGGAGGATACGAAAATCCTGCAGAAAGTGTGGCAGGGGAAGATCCGAATCAAAAAGGTCAAAACACCCGTCTTCCTTCAGCTGATCCAGAAGCAGGCCGTCGGCCAAGCGGGATTGGCCGATGCCTCCGCTGTGACGGGATCCGGTTTTGTCGGCGTGGAGTTTGGACAAGTGAAAATGGGGATTTTTGATGGGAAGGACTTCACAGGTCAATTGAACCTCCCTAATGAAGCCGTAGCTTTAGACTTTACTCTCAAAGGACGGAAACTCAAGGGAAAGTTGAATGGCGCTACGTTTTCCGGTAGGACGGAGTTAAATGCCGGTAATACAAAAGGCAAAATTCTGGAAATCGACAGTGTCTCACCGGAGGAACTGTTTTTAGGCATGAGCAATGTCGTCGATATCGAGGGCGGTAATCTGTCCGACGGCGCAATGGTCCATGTGGACGAGAGCCAGATCGAACTCGATGCGGTCGAATTCGTCAGCAGCAAGAAGATTACAGCCTGCTTCGTTCCGGCCCAAAGCCTTCCTGAAGACCAGAAAGTCTCTTTACTGGTCCAGAATCCTGATGGTCAGCTGGTCAAACTCGAGGAGGCTCTTGTTACCAAGATGAAGGAGGAGACGCCGACGGTGAGTTTTTCCCAGGATATTCAGCCTGTGTTCAACCAAAGCTGTGCCCTTTCGGGCTGTCATTCCGGTTCTTTCCCGGCTGGCGGCCTGAACCTCCAGAGCGGTCAAGCCTACAACAACATCGTCAACGTGCCCAGTTCTCAGCGTTCCTCTCTCAACAGGATCACTCCTGGTGACCCGGATAACAGTTACCTGATTCGGAAAATCAAGGGAGATAATATCAGCGGAGGCAGGATGCCTCTAAGCCGGACACCTTTGAGCGCCGTCGTCATCGCGACCTTCGAGAATTGGGTGAGGGAAGGGGCCCTAAACAACTAGTCTGACATTCCTAAAAAATACCGATATCTTTTCACCGGGACGATATGCTGGGGGCCCAAAGATTGCCTGTTGTAATCAGGACATCATCATAAGCCTTAAACAGCTGAGGGCCCAGCTTTCGTTGTTCGAAGTTTCCGAATTTGGCCGTCCATCGTGTTAGAGGCGTGTCCTGGTTGACCTTGAATCGGCTCTTCCTTTCAAATCTTATGAATCGAGAAATGCGGGACTGTCTCCATTTCTGGCAATTGACCTCTATGAGTGACATTCCAGACCAAACCGGACGTTTCTCTACCTGGGATCATTTGGCATGCAGCTTGCAGCTCTTATTTTAAAAAGTAAGGTCCTCAAGAAGAAAGGCCCTTTGTCGAAAATAAATAAGGAGGTTAGCGTATGAGGGCGTTTAGACGATTTGGAGCCGTCGGTCTGATTCTCTTTTTATCGGCGTTTTCAGCCTACTCCCAAGAAAGATTTCAGGCGAACGCCACCTTTAATATCGGATTCCCGCAGGATGGATTCAAGGACAACGTAGGCAGAACCAGTATCGGGGGGACGGGTTTTTTTACCTACAGGATTCCTCGATCTTCTCTGCAGGTTGGTCTCTCTCTCGGGGGAATGATCTATGGGAGTGAAGCGAGAGAGGAATCGTTGAGTGAGCTCATTCCGGATGTCTTCGTCGATGTTAAAACCAGAAACTACATATTACTCTGTCATCTGCTGTTGCGTGTTCAACCTCAACGGGGTGAATGGCGACCCTATATCGACGGGCTGGTCGGTTTTCACTACCTCTGGACCGAGACTGGGGTATACGACCAGCAGGGATTCGGGCAGAACGATGTGGCCAGCACCGTTCATTTGAGTGATACAACCTTGAGTTATGGCCTGGGCGGAGGCCTGATGGTCCGAGCCTATGGAAGGAGAGGGGGTGAAAGACGATCACCGTTTAGCGTATACATAGACCTGGGAATTCGTTATCTTAAAGGTGGGACGGCCGAGTACTTGAAAGAAGGTTCTCTTATCTTAGGTGATGGAGGGCTTGTGTATGATGTCCGGGAATCGACGACTAACATCATCACGACTCACCTCGGTTTGACCTTTGTGTTTTAAAAGACAAGACTCGAGTCCGGATCGTCCGGCGGGAAGAGATTTCCTGGCTCACCGGAGATGGGCGTATCGACCTAGATTTGTTATGGAATGACTTAGAGTCGGAACCGTCCATCCTTCATCAGGACCTTTCCCTTCGCCTTTATCGTGACTTTCTTGACCAGGGCATCATAGTGATGGGAGCTCTTGTTCTTCCCTAGACCGTACGAGTCGCCGATGGCAAAATGGGCAGTTCCGAAGGCTTTCTCGGCTTCTAACATGTTGGCTGTGAGACGGGCGCGAGGGTTGGTCCCGATACCGAATTCACCGATGATCCGACCGGTTTCGTCCCGACCAACGATTTTCATGATAGCTTCGATACCTCGGCCGCTGTGTTTAACGAGTTTACCCTTCTCAAACTCCAGCACTCCGCGGCCCAGTTTGTCGTCTATGAGACTGATGACCAGTCGGCCGGTGAATGTTTTTTCCACCGGAGCGGTGAAGCATTCCCCTGCCGGGAGGTTTCCGTGTTCTCCCCTCCGGCTGATGTCACCGTTATCGTTGACCCATTTTCGTCCTTTGACGCTGAACTGAATCTTGGTTCCCTCTGGATTCTCCACCAGCACATCGTCGGCATCTTTTAGAGCCTTGATCATTTTTTTCGTGAACACATCCATCTCGTTAAAATCGATGTTGACCAGCCGCTCCATCATCTCTCGGGTCAATCCGGGCATCATACAGATGCGGCTGTTTTCCATCCCCACTTTAACCATGTATCCTCTGAAGGGCTTTTCTTCGATCCTGGCATCCAGCATATACGCGATGCAGGTGGCCTTGCGGGCCATTTCCTGGAAGAGGCGGGTGGGCTTGGTGATCGGTCTCAGGGTTTCGGTCATCAGGTAGGTGGTTGTTTCGGCTCCCTTCTTTTTGGCCCAATAGGCGAGCGCTTCGGCAATCTCCATTTTCTCCCGGTCGGTGACGAGCAAAAAATGTTCTCCTCGCCGCAGCCGAAGAGATTGGTTGATGGCTTTTTCGGCGGCCTTGTAAAGTCTGTTCATCCTCATCGTGTGTTCTCGATGTTCATGGATTGAGTTGACGATCTCTCCCGGAAGAGATGAGGGAGAAGATCATTCTCCTTCGAATCGAGACAGGATGTCCGAGTTGATCTTAAGGAAAAGATCGTACTTAATCTTGACTCCCTTGGACTCCCTTAATTTGAACAGGTAGGATTGAAGAAATTTATTCTGTTTCTCTGAGAGAAGAGTGTCTTTTTCTTCTTTCCTATTCGTCTCAAAGTCTTCTCGAGTCACTTCTTTGCGATCCAATACTCTTAACAGGGCGTATCCAGTCTCGAACTCCACGGGTTCGCTTACTTCTCCGATCGGCAGGGAAAAGGCCAACCGGTCGATGTCCTCGTTCTCTCCGACAACACTGAGGTACTGCTCACGTTTATGCTCTTCTGCGGTTTTGTATTCAAGTTTATATGTCTTGGCTAGTGTTTCCATATCCGTGTTGGCGAGTTCCCGTTTGACCTGCAGCATCTTATCGAGTGCTTTTTCCTTTTTCTTGACGGTGATGAGTTCTGTTTTGGCCTCCTCTTGAGCTTCTTCAAACGTGGCCTGATGGGTGGGGACAGTGTTTTTGAGTTGGACGAGACCTAAGCCTTTATAGGTATAGACAGGATCTGAGATTTCTTGCTTTTCAATGGTAAAAAGGGTTTGGCTGACCGTTCCGGAGGGATCGATCTCCTGGATTTCTTGACCCTGCTTGAGGAGTCCTGTCTGTCTTATCTTCAGGCCCATTTTTTGAGCCGCTACGTCCAGGTTGTTTTCCTTTTCTGCTTGTTTTTTTAGATGGGAAATCTTCTTTTCAGCCAGTTCGCGGGCAAACTGATCCTCGAGAATGGTGACAATCCTGTCCCTGACTTCAGAGAGTGGCTTCGTTAAAGGCGGTTCTTTTTCTGTGATCATGATGAAGGAGATGCCGTCGTCAAGCTCGATCAGATCAGAGGACGTTCCGACGGCCAGTCGCTCGATTTCGTCCTGCTCTTGGGAAGCGAGTCTTTTCCAGTCGTAAAGTCCCCAATCGCCGCCGTCCTGTGCCTTTTCATCCTTGGAGTTGGCTTTGGCCAAGGCGGCGAAGTCCTCTCCGGATCGGACTTTATCCAGAAGGCTCTGCGTCTCTGCTCTTACGAGGTTTGGGTCTTTGTCCTCGTAGGGAAGGTAGATTCGGCTGACCTTGATTTTTTCCGGTTCTTCGAACTGGCTGCGGTTATCCTTGTAATACTTCTCGATGTCTGAATCTTCGACTCCGACTTCTTCTTTTAAATCCTCGGTCTGGAAGAAAACCAGTGTTCCTTCTCTCTTTTCGGGAATCTGGAATTTTTCTTTATTCTCTTCAAAATAGGCTTGAATCGCCGCGGATGAGGGATCCTCCTCGATGTCAATCTTTTCGGTCTCGCTCAGTATGTATTCGAGCTTGGCGCTCTCGTTTCTTTTTTTATAGTTTTCCCAGATCTCCTCCTCGGTCACCGTAACTCCGGCCGTGAGCACCTGGATCAGCTTGTCGATGATGATTTCTTTCTGGAGATTTTGTTCGAAACTGGAGATAGGAATCCTGTTGTACTCAAGAATCCTTTTATACTGTTCGAACCCGACAAATTTTCCTTCGGGATTGAAAACAGGATAGCTCATGATCTTTTCCCGAATCTCTTCGTCTGTGGCTGCCAGGCCCATTTCTTGAGCTTGTTGCAGCAGAAGTTCTTGCTGGATGAGTTGTTCTAAAACCTGTTGAGGAATGTTGAGCTGTTGGATGAAGTTGCGGTTGAGATCCTTGTACTCCCGCTGGAGAATTTCCAGCTGCTGTCTGAGGTTCTGAAAATACAGGTCGGCCGAGATTTTCTTCTTGCCAACCTGAACGAGGGTGTCGGCTGCTCGCGATCCTCCTGACCCACCGACTCCGCCTCCCCACACCGCAAAGATGGTGATGATGAACGCGGCTATGACAATCCACAGAGTGGGAGCGAGTGACTTGACGTTTTTTCGCATGGTTTTTAACATCGTCTTACCTCTTGATATATTCGATTAGCCTCCTGTCGGGGAAAGACCGCAATCATCTGTCATCCTGAAGCAGATATCTCGAAATTACCAAGCGCTGGATTTCAGATGTGCCTTCATAGATGGAGAGCACCCGGGCATCTCTGTAGAGCTGTTCGATGAAGAATTCTTTGGAGTAACCGTATCCTCCATGGATTTGGAGGGCTTGGTAGACAATTTTGTTGGCCGCTTCTGAGGCAAATAGCTTGGCCATCGCCGATTCTCTCCCGAATGACTCCTGTTTGTCGCAGAGATTAGCGGCCTTATAGGTCAGTAATCTTGCCGCTTCCACGAGAGTTGACATATCGGCAATCATGAACTGAACGGCTTGGAATTCCGCGATCGTTTTGCCGAACGCTTCTCTTTGTTGGGCATACCGCACTGCCTCATCCAAAGCCTGGGCCGCCAGGCCCACCGACTGAGCCGCGACTCCGATTCTTGACACATCTAAACAGTGGAAGGCGATGGGGGCCCCCTTCCCTTCCTGGCCTAAGCGATTCTCGACGGGAACCCGGCAATCCTCGAGGACAATATCAGATGTCACTGAAGAATGAAGTCCCATCTTGTCCTCGATTTTGGAGATTCGGACTCCTGGCAAACTTTTATCGATGATGAAGGCATTGAGTCTGTCAACTCCCGGCTTGACCTCGGATCGGGCAAACAGGATAAAAACATCGGCATCATTGCCCGTTGTGACCCAGGCCTTTGTTCCGTTCAGAATGTAGGTGTCTCCTTGCTTAACAGCCTTGGTCTTGAGGTTGGTGGCGTCAGAGCCGGCACCGGGCTCACTCAGGCTGAAAGCCCCCAGAATCTTTCCCCTGGCGGCTCTGGGGAGGTATTTTTTCTTCTGAGCGGAGTTCCCAAACTTGAGGATGGAGTAGCAGAAGAGGGAACAATGGACGCTGATGATGACGGCTAAGGCTGGAGATACACGCCCGATCTCCTCGAGAGTCAAGGCCACCGAAAGCGTGTCTGTTTTTGTCCCTTCAAACTCTGCGGGAACGGTCATACCCAGGATTCCGAGAGAGGATAATCCGTTCAGC
>CAYGBF010000032.1:0-9393 GCA_964348035.1 uncultured Eubacteriales bacterium
GAGACAAAGGCTCCGGTAATATATTCATTCTTCTTGAATATGTTAATAAAGGAAGGCTTTTTCCTCCTTCGCCCGATGTTCTGGCCGTTGTTGTAATTCTTGATGATGTGGGGAGGCTCGGAGAAGAAAATAGAAGCATGGGAGGGAAGGGTGATCGGGATCAAGCTGTAACAATTCTCGTATAAAATTCCCTTTCGTGCCAAGTCATCGATGTAGGGTGTCGAGGCATTGCCCGGTGTGTAAGAACTTAAAAAATCAGCTCTCTGGGTATCCAGAGTAACCAGGATAATGTTGTCATTTTTCTCTCTTTTTTGACATCCGTGAAACAGGAACGTGGACAAGAACACCGATAAAATAAGAAAGAGTGTGGCCCATCGTATTTTCCTAAGTAGATGAAAATAAATATATTGCACTCTACTTACCTCTTTGTTCTGGCAGCCTTTAATCCTGAGTTTAACCTACCGGGTCATCTATTATGAAAAATATAAAAAAAATTGTCAAAAGGATTGCATCTTTGGAATGAATTGTATAAAATCTATGCCTTTGATTTAGGGAAGATGATCGAGTTTTTGCTGGTTTTTCTGATTTTTGGGCTGCTCGGGGTCGTGCTGGTCATCATGAACAAGCTTCTCGGCCCGCGGAAGAGTAATCCTGTAAAAGAGAGCCCGTTCGAGTGCGGCAGTCCTTATCTCCAGGAGGGAATTAATCCCGTTCCGATAAAATTTTATCTCGTGGCATTTTTGTTTCTCCTTTTTGACATCGAGGTGGTTTTTTTCTTCCCCTGGGCCCTGGTTTTTCGGGAAATCGGGACCACGGCATTCATCGTCATGTTTGCCTACATCTTGGTCATCGCCATCGGTTTCATCTATGCCTGGAAAAAGGGCGCTTTCCAGTGGGAGCAGTAATAAAATAAAAAGATGAAAATGGAAGGCGGATTCATCACCACCAAGTTCAACCACATGCTCGGCTGGGCCCGCAAGTTTTCTCTCTTCCATTACCCGTATGTCACGGCTTGTTGTGGGATGGAATACATGTCCGCCGCCTGTGCCCATTTTGACCTGGACCGGTTCGGGGCAGGGTGGACGCGCTTTTCTCCCCGTCAATCCGATATGCTTCTGGTCGTGGGAACCATTACTCATAAATCGGCCCCTGTCTTGAAGACTGTCTATGATCAGATGACAGAGCCGAAATGGGTCTTAGCCTTCGGTACTTGTGCCGTCAGTGGGGGAATTTACGACAACTATGCCGTGGTCCAAGGGATCGATCGGATCATCCCTGTCGATGTCTACATCCCCGGGTGTCCGCCCCGACCAGAAACGGTGTTGAATGCCCTGATAAAGCTCCAAGAGAAAATCCAAAACCAAGAACAGGATTGGAGATGGAAAAGAAAAAAATCCTAGACACTCTCGGAGAAAAATTTTCCGGCCAAACAGAAGACATCTCGACTTACGGCGATGACGCCATCCTTATCACCAAGGATAACCTCCTTGATATCGTCAAATTTTTAAAAGATGGCCCTTACGCCTTTACCATGCTCCTCGATCTCACCTGTGTGGATTATCCCGACCAAGAAGAGCGCTTTCAGATGGTCTATCATCTGTTCTCTCTCTCTAATAATCAACGATTGAAGATCAAAACTTCACTTCCTGAAAAGGATCCAGCCATCGATTCCTTAACATCACTCTGGAAGAACGCCAACTGGTTAGAAAGAGAGGTCTACGATATGTTTGGCATCCGGTTCAAAGGCCATCCTGATTTGAGAAGAATTTTCATGTGGGACGAGTTCGAGGGTTATCCGCTGCGCAAAGACTATCCGCTGCGTAAGCATCAACCGCGCATCCCGTTGAAGGAATAAAATGACCACCCGAATCCAAAAAGAAGCCCGGAAAGACAGCATGCTCCTCAACATGGGCCCCTCACATCCGGCCATGCACGGAACCATCCGGGTCATGCTCGAACTCGACGGAGAAAAAATCCTCAATTCCGAGGTCGAGGTGGGGTATTTGCACCGCGGTTTCGAAAAAACCTGCGAACATAAAACCTATTTCAATCTCCTCCCATACACAGACAGGATGAACTACGTCTCACCACTGATCAACAACCTCGGCTACGTCATGACCCTGGAAAAAATGTTAGGACTGGAAGTCCCAGAGCGGGCCCAGTACATACGGGTGTTGATGAGCGAGCTTTCGAGAATTTCCGACCACTTAACCTGTCTGGCAGCCATGGCCATGGAGTGTGGGGCCTTTACTGTGTTCCTGTACAAGATGAAAGCAAGGGAGTTTATCTGGGATGTCGTCGAACGCACCACAGGCGCCCGGATGACAACCTCGTTCATCCGGATCGGAGGTGTGAGAGCAGACCTTCATCCGGGTTGGAAAGAAGACGTTCAGAAGGCCATCATCGAAACCCGCAAGGTCCTGAAGGATGTCCACGGCCTTCTGGATAAGAATAAGATTTTCCTTAACCGCACCAGAGATATCGCCGTCGTCTCCCAGGAGATGGCCATCGATTACGGCTGGACTGGACCCTGCTTACGTTCGACGGGTGTCTATTATGATGTCCGCAAAGCCCATCCTTATCTCGCCTACGACAAGTTAGATTTTGAAGTTCCGCTAGGGGAGAGAGGAGATAACTTCGATAGATACATGGTTCGGATGAAAGAAATGGAGCAGAGTCTAAGAATCATCGAACAGGTGATCGAACAAATGCCCGAACCTGAAGCTCCGGTTCAGCTCGAGTCTGGAGGGATCGAGCCCACAGAAGCCATTAAGGCCTCACGGAGCAAAAAGACGGAAAAGAAGATTGAATTGTCACCAAACCTGGAGGGTTCAGAGACCGTTCGGTATAAAGATATCTTAGCTTCAGACAAAAGATACATCGTTCCTCCCAAGGAAAAAACCTACACCACCATCGAAGGTCTTATCAATCATTTCAAATTCTTCATGAGGGACCACGGGATAAGGCCGCCCAAGGGTGAAGCCTATTTTTCCGTCGAAGGCGGAAACGGAGAGTTGGGTTTTTACATCGTCTCCGACGGAACGGACAGGCCTTACCGTCTTCACGTCAGAGCTCCCTGTTTCCATATCGTATCCGCCATGGAAGAGATGATCCAAGGGCATTATGTGGCCGATGTCATCCCGACTTTCGGATCTTTTAACATGATCGGTGGGGAGTTGGACCGATGAGCCTAGAATACTCTGAGAAGAGCAAGAAGAAAATCGAAGAGATCTTATCTCATTATCCAAAAAAAGAGGCGGCCCTCCTTCCTGTGCTTCATCTGACTCAGAGAGAATTCGGCTGTATTTCGCCGGCAGAGGAAAAACTCGTTGCCGGGCTGCTGGAGATAAAACCCATCAAAGTCAGGGAAGCCGTGACTTTTTACAGCCTGCTCTACCCTCAACCCATCGGGAAATACCATATTCAGGTCTGCTCAAACTTGAGCTGTACACTCCTGGGAGCCGAGAGTCTCATCGATCATTTGAAAAAGAAGCTGGGAATTGAACCCGGACAAACAACACCGGATGAAAAATTCACCCTGACGACCGTGGAATGTCTGGGAGCCTGCGAAGAAGCCCCAGCCATGATGATCAATTTTGACTATTATGGTCATCTCGATCAGAAAAAAATCGATGATATCCTGGAAAAATTGAAATAGAAAAGTGGAAGAAAAAGTATTAACCCGCGATTTTGGTCTTAAAAGCCACTATAAGATCGAAGCCTACTTGAAACAGCAGGGATACCAGGCTGTTCGCAAAGCCATCGGTGAGATGAAGCCTGAGAACATCCTGGAAGAGGTCACGAACGCCAACCTCCGAGGAAGGGGAGGGGCGGGATTTCCGGCCGGTGTCAAGTGGAATTTTGTCCCCCAAGATGTGGATAAACCCAAATACCTGTGTGTCAACGCCGACGAGGGCGAACCGGGAACCTTCAAGGACCGGTACATCATGAATCATAATCCTCACTTGCTCCTAGAAGGAATAATCATAACCTGTTTCTGTGTCGGGATTCAGAGGGCCTTTATTTACATCCGGGGCGAATACGAAGCCGTGGCTCTTCGTCTCGAAAAAGCGATAGAAGAGGCCTGTAAAAAAGGATTTTTGGGCCAGAACATCCTGAAGAGTGGGTTTGACCTGGATGTCTTCGTCCACCGCGGCGCCGGAGCCTACATCTGCGGTGAAGAGACCGCACTCCTCGAATCTTTAGAGGGGAAGCGAGGGCACCCTCGTCTGAAGCCTCCGTTCCCGGCATCTGTAGGACTCTTCCAGTGCCCGACAGTCATCAACAACGTGGAAACCATCTCCAACATTCCCCTGATTATCCTCAACGGAGCCGAATGGTTCCAGAAAAAAGGGCTGCCCAAGGATGGTGGAACCCGAATCTTCGGCGTCAGCGGGATGGTGAAAAATCCGGGAATATACGAATTGCCTATGGGCACAAAACTCAAAGACATCATTTTCGAACATGCAGGAGGGATAAAGGACGGAAAAACACTCAAAGCAGTTATCCCCGGGGGGTTGTCGGCGCCCGTCTTGACAGCTGAGGAAATCGATATCCCGATGGATTTTGATTCCTTGATGGAGGCTGAGTCAATGCTCGGTTCAGCCGCCGTCATCGTCATCGACAAGGATACATCTATGCTGGATGTTCTCCGAGTTGTCTCCAAGTTTTACGCCCATGAATCCTGCGGACAGTGCACCCCATGCCGAATCGGCAATTCCTGGATCCTGAAAATCGTCAGCCGCATGGCCGCTGGCCAAGGACATAAAAAAGATATCGACACGATCATCCGCCTGGCCGAGAACATGCTGGAGAAAACCCTCTGCCCGCTGGGCGATGCTGCGGCTATGCCGATTCTTTCGATCGCCCGGAAGTTCAGACAGGAGCTAGAATCTTACACCCAAAACTGAAACACGATGGTCAAGATATTCATAGACAAAAAACAAGTTAGCGCTGAAGAGGGAACAACCCTCTTCCACGCAGCCAAAACAGCCGATATCCACATCCCGCACCTTTGCTACCACCCGTCTCTTCCAGCAGAAGGAAGCTGCCGGATGTGTTTGGTTGAAATCGAGGGCTTACCCAAGCTCGAATTGGCCTGTTCCACACAAGTGCGGGAGGGGATGAAGGTCTTTACCCACTCCGAAAAGGTGATCGAGGCCCGGAAGGGTGTTCTGGAGTTCCTGTTGGCAGAACACCCGATAGACTGTCCTATCTGCGATAAGGCCGGCGAATGCAAGCTTCAAGACTATTATGATGAATACGGGATGTTCGAGAATCAATTCGAGGAAACTAAAGAAAAAAGAGAAAAAAAAGTCGCTATCGGAAAAAATCTCATCCTCGACCAGGAACGGTGTATCCTCTGCACCCGCTGTGTCCGGTTTTTAAAAGAGGTAACGAAAACCCAAGAATTGGGTGTTTTCGAAAGAGGCATCCATTCGGAGATCAATACCTATAACGAAACCCCAGTGGACAACAACTACTCAGGCAACCTAGCGGAAATCTGCCCCGTGGGAGCCATAACTGACACAGACTTCAGGTTTCAAACCCGGAGTTGGTTTTTGGAACAGGGCGAATCTATCTGTCCGCTCTGCAGTCGGGGATGCAACATCACCGTCGAATATCATAAGGGTTTTCCTCGTTTTCCTGTGCCGAAGAAGGTCTTCAGGATTAAGGCCCGGGAAAATCCAGACATCAACGACCGGTGGATATGTGATATCGGACGGTACGGCTATTCCTACCTAAACGAAGACCGTATGGATAGGATTATCTCGAATAATCATGGGAGCAGTAAGGGCCTGAATTGGGACAACATCTCCCTCCTGATAGGAAAAAGGCTGATGAAATTCTATCATATGCATAGGACTTCATGGATCGCACTGCTCCTCAGCACCTGGCTGACGAACGAGGAGCTTTTCCTGTTGAAAAAGATCTTTGTCGAGAACTTACACATCGAAAAAATCTTCGTCCTCGACCCTCATCAGGAAGACGGAGATGCCTTCTTGTTGACGCCGGAACGAAGCCCCAACAGGCGGGGTGTCCAAGAAATGGGTTTTTCCATAGAGCCGATAGATCCGAAGGCCTTGGCTAACGAGACCGAACTTTTACTGGTCTTCAGCCCAGACATCCCTTCCCAGTGGCCGACAGCCGAGATGAAGCCTGCCCTCGACAAGATAGGGACAAAAATCCTGTTCACCCCTCATCAAACGGAGCTCTGCCAGGATTTCGACCTTGTTCTGCCCCTCGCCTTAACGGCAGAAAAAGGGGGCTCTCTGACAAACCTCGAGGGAAAAACACAAAGCTTCACCAAAGCCTTAGACCCTCCTGGAGACAGCCGACCGGGCTGGTCGATTCTAGCCGACCTGGCCAAGGAGCTGAAACTTAAATTCAACTATGACAAATCCTTCGCATCCCCTGAGGAAACAAGGGAAGAAATGGAGCAAGAGATTTCTTTTTTTAGGAAGAAAAAGTGACTGAAATTCTGATCGTCTTCCTTAAAATCGTTTGTGCCCTAGTTTGGTTTTTGACGATAACTCTTTATCTGACCTGGGTCGAAAGAAAAGAAAGCGCTGTTATCCAGGATCGGATCGGCGCTAACCGAGCCTCTATCCTGGGACTTCGTATCATAGGGCTCTTTCAGCCCTTCGCCGATGCCATAAAGATGATATTCAAGGAAGACTTCACACCTCCCTTCTCAAAAAAACGTCTCCATGACTTAGCTCCATTCATTTCCTTCTTTTTTGTCGCCATCACCATCTCCGCCATCCCCTTCGGAGATTTTATCCGTATCGGTGGCCGAACAATCAAGCTCCAAATCCTCGACATCAACGTTGCCCTCCTGTTCGTCCTGGCCATGCTTTCGCTCGGAATCTACGGTCTTATCCTCAGCGGCTGGTCCTCTAACAACCGTTTTTCCCTCATCGGCGCTCTAAGGGGTGCGGCCCAACTCATATCGTACGAGGTAGCCCTCGGGCTGTCGCTCGTCGGCCTGATCATGGTCTATCCATCCTTGAAAATGTCCCAGATTGTCCATTTCCAGGGCCAACATCTGTTCGGATTTTTACCTAAGTGGGGCATACTCCTCCAACCCCTTGGCTTCGTGATTTTTCTTTTTGCAGCCCTGGCCGAAACGAAAAGAGTGCCGTTTGATCTTCCGGAAGGGGAATCTGAAATCATCGGCTTCTTCGCCGAGTACAGCGGCCTCAAGTGGGGACTGTTCATGATGACAGATTTCATGGAGATTCTCATCATCTCCTGTTTGCTTGTCACCCTCTTCTTCGGCGGCTGGCAGGTTCCCTGGCTGGCAACGGATGGCTTCCACTTTCCGGGAGGAGGGATCTGGCTGCTGCCCCATTGGATTGTTGTTCTTCTCCAAGTCGCCTCCTTCAACATCAAGGTCTTCTTCTTCTGCTGGCTCCAGGTCCTGATCCGCTGGACCTATCCGCGATTCCGGTATGACCAGCTCATGGACATGGGCTGGAAACTGCTTATCCCCCTCAGCCTGTTGAACATCCTGGGCACAGGCTTTATCATGAGTCTCTAAGATGATTAAAGCATTAGGATACTTCATCGAAATCATTAGGGGCAGTCTGATCACCGCTCGGCATTTCGTCGTCAACATGTATTATCACATCCTCAAAGTCATGGGTCTCAAGACGAAAAGAAAAGGAGCCGTGACCATCCAGTATCCCGAGGAAAAGAAAGAACTTTCGTCCAGACACAGAAGTCTGCACCGGCTGATGAAGAGAGAAGACGGGAAACCCCGCTGTGTGGCCTGTATGCTGTGTGTGACCGTCTGTCCCTCGGAATGTATCTACGTAGAGGCGGCCGAAGATCCTGATCCCGAAATCCAAAAATACCCGGCCAAGTTTCTGATCGATATCAGCCGCTGCTGTTTCTGCGGTTTCTGTGTCGAAGCCTGCCCCGAGGACGCCATCCGGATGGACTCCGACCAGATCGAAGTGGCCGATTACACACGCCAGGATTTGGTCTACGACTTGGATAAACTTCTCGGATGACCGTCGATAAATCTTCCTTAGGACAATTCCAAATCCATGGTCTCAGGAGCGGTTTTTTTTACCTGGATGGAGGGGCGATGTTCGGTGTCGTTCCCAAAACACTCTGGTCAAAGAAATTTCCGGCGGATTTGAAGAACAGGATAAAACTCGGATTGAACTGCCTCCTGATTAAAACCCCAAAAGATCTCGTCCTGGTCGAAACCGGGCCTGGAGACAATCTCGACCCTAAGTTCTATGAGCACTACGGTATCGAGACGAAACCGGGGCTTCTGGCCTCTCTCGCAGGGCTCGGGTACAGGCCTGAAGACATCAATATCGTCATCAACACCCATCTCCATTTCGACCATTGCGGTGGGAATACGTACAAGAACGACGCTGGGGATTTTGTCCCTACCTTTCCAAAATCAAGATACATCGTCCAAAAGGGAGAGTGGGAGTATGCCGGTCAACCGAGTGAACGGGATAAAGAAAGCTATTTACCCGAAACCTTTCTTCCGTTGGAACAGTCCGGTTTGGTCGAACTCCTTAACGGCGATGCCGAGGTGGCAGAGGGAGTGGAGGTCTTCCTTTCTCCCGGTCATACTTCCCGCCATCAGTGTGTCAAGATTTCCTCGGAGGGACACGTGCTTTTTTTCTTGGGCGATCTGGTGCCGACCTCGGCTCATATCGGCCTTCCTTATGTCATGAGCTACGATCTTTACCCGATGGAGACGATGGCCAGTAAGAAAAAATTCTTGGAGCAGGCGACCGAAGAAGAATGGATTCTGGCCTTCGTCCATGATCCTCGTAATTTTTTCGGGAGAGTGGTCAAAAAGGACGATAAATTCCGGTTTCAAGCTCTCTCTCCCTGACCAGCAAGCCTGATTGATGCTAATATAAATAATAAAAGGCTTTTCATCGCCCCTCAAAACAGCGATAATAATATGTGAGATTTTGACGGAAGGAAAAACGATGAAGAAGGAAAAAGATGACGAAAAAATTGCCTGTCACGTCTGTAAGACGATGATCCCCAAGGCAGCGGCCACTCATGCCGAAGGTGAAGAGTATGTTCTTCATTTTTGCAACATAGACTGTCTGGATTATTGGAAAAAACAAGAGAAGGAAAAAGAAGCAAAACCAGAGAAAAAATAAAAAGCGGTACCACCGAAATAAAGGGGCCGCCCGAAATTTCGTTCTTCGGCTGAACAGGAGCGCATCTCTCTGACGGATAATGTATTATATATCAACAGTTTAGATAATAACTTTTATCTAAATTTGAATTGGCATAAATGTTGCATTTTAGTTTCTTTGTATCTTTTGGTTAGAAATTTTCATACCGGCACTGGTTGTCCAGGTGAGAATGTCTCCTTGTTATGTTATAACCTAAGAACAAACA
>CAYGBF010000033.1:0-6037 GCA_964348035.1 uncultured Eubacteriales bacterium
TTGATGGCTCACTCAAAAAGGCCTTCCGGGCCGATGTGGCTGTCAAAGACGACATGATCGTCAAGGTGGCCCGGTCGATTAAAGGAAAAGCGGTCAAGGTAATAAATGCCAAGGGGCTATACATAACCCCAGGGTTCATCGATCTTCACACCCATGTCGATGGAGGCATGTATTTTCCCGAGAATCGGGCCTGCCTGAATTACCTTAAACAGGGCACAACTTCGGTCATCGTGGGGCAATGCGGCGGAGGCGGCTGGCCTCTGTTTGAAAAAGCAGATGATCAGATGAAACGGTGGGAGGAAAGCGGAATCGGTCCTAACGCTGCTCTGCTTGTCGGACACGGGGATGTCCGGAATCTCGTCCTGGGCATGGAAGACAGAGAACCGACTCCAGAAGAGCTGGAAAAAATGAAGGCCTTGGTTGAAGAAGCGATGGAACAAGGGGCCTACGGGCTGTCCACCGGACTCATCTATTTGCCAGGTCGTTATGCTAAGACAGACGAAGTCATCGAGTTGGTGAAGGTCATCGCTCCCTACGGAGGCATATATCACACCCATATCCGTGATGAGCGGGATAAGCTCCTGGAGGCGGTGAAGGAAACCATCGAGATCTCAGAAAAGGCAGGAGCCCCGGCTCATATCTCTCACTTCAAAGTCATGGGGAAGAAGAATTGGGGGTTGGTCAAGGACGCCTGTGCTCTTATCGAGGAGGCACGGTCAAGAGGACTCGTCATCACGGCTGACCAGTACCCTTACGAATTCTCCAGCGGCTATCCCTACCGGAGTCTCATCCCGGGCAAGGTCTGGATCGGGGAGGAAGCTCAAAACAGGCTGACGTCCGAGGATGTCGAGAGTATTTTTGATCATCTAAGAGATGACCAGCTGATAGATCTTTATAAAAAGGTGACACCTTATGAACTCACCGAGCACCATCAGCAGTTCCTGGATGAACTGCCTCGAAAGCGGCTTGTCCGTCTTGTCGGACAGCGCCTTGTCAGAACAGGGAATTTTCGGGGGATCGAGAATACGAAAGAGAGGATGCTCTTCCTCGAACGGATGAAAGATCCTGAACAGGCTCAGCAGATTCGGAAAGCGGTAGAGAAATCTATCGATGAGCTTGTTGGTCCGGAGAATATTATCGTCGGGATCTGCGTCGAGAAAAACCTAGAAGGTAAATCTCTGAAGCAGGTCGCGGCCCTAAGACGCAAGTCCGTGGCTGACGCGGCGATCGAACTCGAACTCATCGGGGCCAAGTGCATTCCGCTTCAGATGTGTGAAGAGGATATCGAGTATATCATGAAAAAGGATTATGTGGGCACTGGAAGTGATGGGACAGCGCCGTTTTACGGGATCGGTCTGACCCATATCCGGTCCTATTCCACCTTCCTACATAAAATCAAAAAATACGCCCTCGAGAGAAAAGCCGTTTCCCTGTCCCATGTCATCCGCTCTCAGACTTCTCTGCCGGCCGAGATCATGAACTGGAGTGACCGGGGCTGGATAAAAGAAGGCTACAAGGCGGATATCGTCGTTCTCGACCTGAAGAATATCAAGACACCGACTACTATCCATAATCCTCATCAGTACAGCCACGGAGTGAAATACCTCCTGATCAACGGCGAACTGGTCCTGTCCAACGGCAGGTACAACGGCAAGCTCCCGGGCAAAGTCCTGAGGCTTGTTCCCGCGGAACCGGGGACCCAGTAAAATTAAATTGTCATCCCTACGGAGCTTGCGCCTGCGAAGGCAGGGACTCAGTAAAATAATTTCCCAATACTTCCCGCCATTCCAATCCCCTCCCTGTCATCCCCGTGAAAACGGGGATCCAGAAATATCTTGATAAAATTCCATTGTCGGACTGGATTCCAGTTTGCCCTGGAATGACAGGAATGGGACTGGATTTCTGCTTGTGCAGGAATGACGTTTTTTAATTGGGTCCCCTTCACCGCCTGCACGGGAACAAGTTTCTTATTTCTGGATCTGTCCCTGATTGCGATGCATCAGAAGATAGAAAACAGTCACAAAAACACCGAGGATGCCGATAAAGATGAACGGGGAATTGATCCCGAAGATGTCTGAAAGAAAACCGTCGATCAGGACGACAATGGCTGCGGTCAACATCTGGATATTGGCGACGAGTCCGAATGCCTGAGGCTGATTCCTGGCGGGAACTGCATTCCCTACGAATGATTGTAAGGCCGGATAGATGAGAAAGATACAGGCGCCGAACAGGAACAGGCACACCATGGCCAGTTCCCGCCGGGAGGCCGTCCCGAGGAGGAAAAGAAAAAGAGTCGAACCGATAAACCCGAAGAACGATATTTTCCACCGGCCGAACTTTCGGCTCAGGTAGCCAAACGCGTAAGTCATCAAGCTTCCGATACCAATCCAAACAGCCAAGAAAATCCCCGTCTTGCCCAACGGGACCAGGAATTTGTGGTTGAAAAGAGAGGGGGCGTAAAATACGGTGGTCGACCAACACGCTCCGCCGAAGATGAATCCGGGGATGTAAGGTTTGATCGTTTTTGCCGTCGCGAGCCAGACGCTGAGGTTGGTTTCAGGCCTTTTTTTACTCTTCGTGTAGGTTTTGATGACCAGGAGAAAACTCACTGCTCCCAAAAAGAGGATAAGGGCTGCCCAGACCCAAAGAGGTGTTTTCCAGCTGTATGTCTGGGCCAGGTATCCAGCGGAAATGAAAGCGATGAAAACCCCGATATTTCCCGAGCCGCTTTGGATCCCCATGGCAAAGTCGAGGCCGCTGTCAGGGTGAGTTTTGGACACCCAAGCAATTCCGACCGAATGATAGAAGCTGGTAAAAATCCTCATCACGACATAAAGAAATAGAAGAGAGATAAAAGCCGAGGAGGTGGTGAGGACAGATAGAGAAATAGATAATCCCAAGATGCTTAGAAGAAGCAGATGTTTATACTCCACCTTGTGAGAGATGTTGGCGATGATGATATGAAAGATAAGAGTTGTGAGGAAGCCGAGGTTCGAAAGAATCCCGATGTGGGAATATTTGGTGATGATGTACTGCTGGCTGTACAGGAGAGGAAAAATCATCGGAACCGTCACCGAGGCAGCATCGTTCAAGCCGTGGAACAAAGAGGCCGAGATAAGGATATTTTTTTTCATGGGTTCAGGAAATTGGATTTATACTAAACCTCCCCTGTATTGTCAATTTGCCCCCTGGTTGATTCTTAGCGGAAAATTGATTAAGGTAAAGAGAAAATTTTAACGAATCAGGAGGTACGATGAAGAATACATATTCGCGGAGGGATTTTCTCAAGACAGGAGTCGGCCTGGGGGCGACAGCAGTGTTGACAGGAGGCAAAAGTGTTATCGGCAGCGGACAGCAGGCTGGAAAGATGGTTGTGGTTTCCAGCGGCTCAAGACGATTGTACGCTACAGAAAAGGGCATGGAGCTGTTAAAACAGGGAAAAGATCCGTTGGAGGCCGTGATAGCCGCCGTCAACCTGGTTGAAAACAACCCAGATGACACTTCAGTCGGCTACGGAGGTCTCCCGAACGAACTGGGGGTGGTCGAACTCGATGCCTCAGTCATGCACGGCCCGACCCACAACACGGGAGCTGTGGCCAGCATCAGGAACATAAAAAAACCATCCCTTGTGGCCAAACTTGTCATGGAACGGACTGACCATGCTCTTCTAGTCGGGAAGGGGGCGCTGCAGTTTGCCAAGGCTCATGGTTTTCAAGAGGAAAACTTGCTGACCGAGAAGGCTAGGAAGAAGTGGCTGGCTCGTAAGGAGAGATTGTCTGATAGGGATTACTGGCTGTATCGAGAAACCGAGCAGAGCCAACAAGATCAGGATTCCTCCTGGGGTGAGGACGGAACAGTCAATTGTATTGCCCTTGACGCGAAAGGAGACTTGGCTGGGGTGACCACGACCAGCGGGCATTTCTTCAAGATCCCAGGCAGGGTAGGGGACTCGCCGATCATCGGAGCCGGCCTGTACGTGGATAACGACGTTGGTGCCGCTGGGTCAACCGGTCGGGGTGAGGCCAATATCATAAATCTCGGCAGTTACAAAGTCGTCGAATTCATGAGAAGTGGATTATCCCCCGAGGAGGCCTGTCTGAAAACGCTGGAAAAGATTTCAGAGAAGACAAAACGTCTCCCTCATCTTCTGAACGAAGACGGTGTTCCCCGGTTTGGCCTGAGCTTCTATGCAATCAACAAAAAAGGGGAATATGGATCAGCCGCTATGTGGAGTGGAAGAACCTTCTGTGTCCACGATGGCAAAGCCAACATGAAGAAAGATCAAGCTTATCTGTACAAGAGAAAGAGAAGATAATAAAAAATACTCTTGTTCTCCTGCGCCCTATCCTGTCATTCCAGCACAGCCTGTACCTGCGTAGGAAGGTAGCTGGAATCCAGCCTGTCCCTGCGAAAGCAGGGATCCAATTCCATTTTTTCCTTTATCCCTTTCCCTCGATGATGAACACTTTATACCCGTCTCTGGTGAGCCTGCGGGCCGTCTCTTGTGCTGACTCTAGACTGCGCGCTCTGATTCGGACCCGGTAGTAGGTCTGGGAAGGTGTTTTGAACACAGAAATTGCCACGTCTTTGTAATCCTGTCCCAAAGTCTTCTTCAATGCTTCTGCATTATCTCTATGGATAAAAGAACCAACTTGGACGGCAAATCTTTGCTCTAATATCGGGGGCGAAAAATCCCAGAGGACTTCTATCTTGACCGGGACAATACCCGCATCCACCATGTCTAACATCTGGGCTGCTGCATAGGACAGATCGATGATCCGCCCTTCGATAAAGGGCCCGCGGTCGTTGATCCTAACGATCACGGATTTTCCGTTTGTCAAGTTGGTCACCATCACTCGCGTCTCGAATGGAAGGGTCCGATGGGCAGCCGTCATGTCGTACATGTTGTAGACTTCTCGACTGGATGTGGTTTTCCCATGAAAATCGTGACCGTACCAGGAGGCTTGACCTGTCTGGACGGTTCCAGGAGACAGGACTTGTCTGCGGGCACAAGATATCCCTAAGAAGGCCAAAGCAGCAACACAGGCTGCAGAGATGATCTTTTGACTCTTGTGACTCATTCGTTCAGAGAAACTTAATCAGGTTCTCCCTTAAGTATTTACAGGCTTCTTGGGGATCGGAACAGTAGTGAAAAAGCTTTAAATCTTCGGGATAAATGGCTTTGTATTCGAGCAGGGCATCGAAATTGATGATTTTCCGCCAGTATTCTTCCCCGTACAGAAGGATGAGGATATGGTCGCGGTGGATTTTATCTGTCTGAGTCAAGGTCAGGATTTCGAAGACTTCGTCTAGAGTACCGAATCCACCAGGAAAGGCGATCACAGCCCTCGCCTTGTTGATCAGCCAGAACTTTCGCATGAAAAAATAGTGGAAGACAAAAGAGAGCTCTGGCGAGATGTAGGGATTCGGGAGTTGTTCGTCAGGAATCGAGATATTCATCCCGATAGACTTTCCTCCAGCGCGGTCGGCCCCCCGGTTGGCCGCTTCCATGATGCCGGGTCCTCCACCGGTGCAGATGACAAAGTTTTTGCCTTTGGGTTTCAGCTTGATGGCCCAGCTGACGAGATGATAAGCCAATTCCTCGGCTTCCCAATAGTACCGGGTTAGTGGATTTTCCTTGTCTTCAGGATCGGCTTTGTGTGAGCCCAAGAAAAGAACACTGTTGTTCACCTTCCATTCATGGAGTCTGGAGGAGGGTTCTAAGTACTCGCTGAGGATCCGGATGGTTCGGGCGTCAGGGGATTTTAGAAAATCGACGTTGTTAAAGGCCTTTTTGAGTGGTACGTCATTCTTCATTGTTTCCTCCCGGGAAAAGAAAGAAGATTCTATCTTATACAAGAAGAGAAGACAAGCATGTCCCTGCGGAGGCAGGGACCCAGTCTTATATGGATAAGATTCTTTCTCATTTTTTCCTGTCATTCCTGCACCTGCCGAATCTTGTCCCCGCATCTGCCTACGCAGGCATAGACTGCGGCAGGGGCAGGTGCAGGCTCCGCGGGAATGACGGGCAGGGATG
>CAYGBF010000034.1:0-7060 GCA_964348035.1 uncultured Eubacteriales bacterium
CAAAAAAGATTTAAAGGTTAAACTCAGAATCGTAGATATGAAAAATCTCGAAGAAGAAGTGAAGAAGATAAAGTATGTGTATAATCAAGCCTGGGAAAAAAACTGGGGTTTCGTTCCCTGGACCGAGAAGGAAATGGATTACATGGTCAAGAAACTCAAGCAGATTGCCGATCCCAACCTGGTTATCCTCGCTGAAACAGATAACAACCCCGTCGGATTTGCTTTCGGGCTGCCCAATTACAACGAAGTGTTGAAGAGGATGAACGGCAGGCTCACTCCTCTCGGCATCCTTAAATTTATGATCTATAAGAAAAAAATCAAGGGGATGCGAGGGATTGTTTTTGGGGTGCTCAAAGAATACAGGATGACAGGCTTGAGTTACCTCCTTTTCACAAAGTTGGCCGACAACACAATAGAAAGCGGCTACGAGTGGGGCGAAACCTCTTGGCAGCTCGAGGATAATGTGGCCATCAATAAATTTATCGAGTCTCTTGGTGGGAAGGTTTATAAAAAGTACAGAATATTTGAGAAGAGTATCCGCTAGTATCTGCACATTATCAGAAAAACATCTCATCACGAATAGGGAGATAGCATGACCTTTAAAAATCTCTTAACAAAAACAGAGAACAAATTGGGATGGATTATCATCAACCGTCCTGACAAGCTCAATGCCCTGAACGGCGAAACCATAAAAGAACTCCGAGAGGCCTTCCTTTTCTTCCAGGAGAATTCCGAGGTCAAGACTATCCTTTTGACCGGGTCTGGCGAAAAAGCGTTCGTGGCCGGAGCGGATATCACCGAGCTTGCCCGTCTGGATCAATCGAAAGGAAAAGACTATGTCTTGAAAGGTCAAGAGCTTACCACAATTATCGAGAATTTCCCCAAACCTGTTATCGCTGCCGTTAACGGGTACGCTTTGGGAGGAGGGACGGAGATCGCTCTCGCTTGCCATATCCGGATCGCCTCCCAGAATGCTAAAATGGGGCAGCCAGAGGTGAAACTGGGCCTCATTCCTGGATACGGAGGGACACAAAGACTGGCCAGGTTGGTGGGAAAGGGCTACGCCATGGAGCTCATCCTGAGCGGCAGGATCATAGACGCCGAAGAGGCCGAGCGGTTGGGACTGGTGAACAGGACCGTTCCTCTATCTGACCTTTACCCGACGTGTGAAGCTTTAGCAAGAGAGATTATTGCCAATGCTCCCTTGGCCTTGGAATACGCCATCGAAGCCATCAACAAGGGATTGGATAAAACTTTGGCTGAGGGGCTCTTGCTGGAGGCTGACCTTTTCGGTCAATCCTGTGCCACTGAAGACAGCAAAGAAGGAACCCAGGCCTTCATCGAAAAACGGAAGGCCAATTTTCAGGGCCAATAAAGGAGAAGAATATGGATATTTACCAGGGGAAACTTCAAGCCAAGGGATTAAAAATTGCCATCGTGTTGAGTCGGTTCAATGAGTTTATCTCTGATCGGCTTCTCGAGGGTGCCCTCGACGCCCTCCATAAACTCGGGGCTGAGGAAAAAGATCTGTCTGTTTATAAGGTCCCTGGGTCGTTTGAAGTGCCCCTCTTAGCCAAGAAACTTGCTCAAGCGGGAGGAATGGATGGGATCCTCTGCTTGGGGACATTGATCCGCGGGGATACACCTCATTTTGATTTTCTAAGCGCTGAAGTCACTAAAGGGCTGGCTCAAATCGCTATGGAAGAGGGCGTGCCAGTGGCCTACGGAATCCTGACTGTGGAGTCAATCGAACAGGGAATCGAACGGGCCGGAACTAAGGAGGGAAACAAAGGAGCTCACGCCGCCTTTTCTCTTGTCGAGACGATTGATCTCATCGCAAATTCCGGACTGAAATAGGATTCATCCTTTTTTATGGGCAAAAGAAGGAAAGCCAGGGAGAGTACTTTACAGATTCTTTTTCAACTTGAATTTGACGGCTCCCAACCGGAGAAGGCAATCCATCAATACTGGGCCGACAAAAAGGCTTCCGAAGAGATCAAAACATTCGGCCGTTGGCTGGTGGAGGGGATTCTTGCCAACCAAGAAAAGATAGATGCCCTCATTCAATCGGTTTCCAAACATTGGCGGCTGGCTCGGATGGCCGTCGTCGACCGCAATATCCTGAGACTTGCCGTATTCGAGCTGTTGTATGAAAAAGATATCGCTCCGGCTATCATCATCAACGAAGCGATCGAAATCGCCAAGAAATACAGTAACGAAGAGGCAGCCATGTTCGTCAATGGTCTTTTGGATGCGGTGAGAAAAAAACTGGAGTCTGAAAAAACCGAAGATAAAGAAGGCTAAAATGGGTGAGAAAAACCAAACAAAGGAAGAACGGAAAAACCAAAAACATAAAAAGAGCGACCAGGAATTGTCCCGGGAGAAAAAGCTGGAGGAACTCCGTCGAGCAGGAGTGGATGTCTTTCCTCACAAGGCAGATAGAACCCACTCCATCATGGACGTCGTGTCTGGCTTTTCTTCGTTATCCAAACAGGAACTCGAGGCTGAGAAGACAAAGGTCGTCGTTCCCGGACGGGTGATCTCTGTGCGCCGCATGGGCCGGGCCACATTCTTTCACGTCTCTGACAGCCAGGCACGGCTTCAAGTCTATTTACGGCAAGATAAGGTCGGGGAGAAGATGTACAAACTCTTCACGCTGATCGATATCGGTGATTTTTTGTCTGTGGAAGGGACTTTGTTCAAGACCAAGACGGAAGAGCTGACGATTCTAGCAGATTCCTTCACCTTCTTGGCCAAGTGCCTTCATCCCCTCCCTGAGAAATGGCATGGATTACAGGATGTCGAGCTGCGGTACCGGAAGAGATACTTGGACCTCATCGTTAATCCGAAAGAGGGTGAAATTTTTAGGCTCAGGAGTGCGCTCATATCCGGAATAAGAAAATTTTTTGATGGGAGAGGTTTCCTCGAAGTGGAAACCCCGATGATGCAGGTCGTTCCGGGAGGAGCCCTGGCCCGGCCGTTCAAGACATTCCATAATGCCCTTGGGTTGGATCTCTACTTGAGGATAGCCCCCGAATTGTACTTGAAGAGGTTGATCATCGGCGGCTTCGAAAAAGTCTATGAAATCAACCGGAATTTTCGGAACGAGGGCATATCCTCCGAGCATAATCCAGAATTCACCATGCTCGAATTCTATCAAGCTTTCGTCGATTACAACGAAATGCTGACGCTTACGGAGGAGTTGATCGTGTTTCTCGGCCAGTCCGTTATAAACACAGAGGAAATTGTGTTCGGGAAAGACAAGGTTTCCTTAAACAGGCCCTGGAAAAGGATAAAGTTTAAGGACGCCTTGTCCGAGTACAGCGGGATCGCTCCCAACCGGTTGGAGGACAAGAAGGAGGTGATCGAGCTGGCCTCTACCTTAGCGGCTGATAAGGACTCTCTGACCTACGGTAAGGCCCTGGATATCATCTTTGACAAATACGTTAAGCCGAACCTCATCCAACCAACCTTTATCGTCAACCTGCCGAAGGAGGTCTCTCCTCTCGCCAAAGCCTCGAAGACCAATCCCGATGAGGCCGATCGTTTCGAGCTCATCATGGGAGGGATGGAAATCGCCAACGGCTTCAGTGAGCTGTCCGATCCAGAAGAGCAGCAGAGGCGTTTTGAACAGCAGGCTGAGGAGAGAAAGAAGGGAAGTGAGGAAGCTCACTGGATTGACAGCGACTACGTCCACGCCCTGGAGTACGGCCTCCCGCCGACGGCAGGAGAAGGGATCGGGGTCGACCGCCTGGTGATGCTTTTTGCCGACAAAAAATCGATCAGGGAAGTCATCCTTTTTCCTCTTCTGCGGCCTAAATAAAGACGTAAATTCTGAAATGAAGTATGAATTTTTTATCGCCAAAAGGTATCTGACAGCCAAGAGGAAGCAGGCTTTTATTTCGGTCATCACCTTCATTTCGATCTTAGGCATAGTCATCGGAGTGATGGCTCTGATCATCGCCATCGCCCTCATCACAGGATTCCAGGGAGATGTGCAGGATAAGATTCTCGGTTCGACATCACATATCATGGTGTCCGACCTTACGGGTGAGGGCATCGAAGAATACGCAGAGACAGGAGCAAAAATTCAAGGCCTAAAAGGTGTTATCTCGGTCACTCCTGTTGTCTACGACACCGTCCTCCTCAAGGGGCCTTATAAGTCCTCGGGGGCCGTACTTAAGGGGATAGATTTTAATCTCGAAAAGAAATACGCCCCTTGGCTTCAAGGTTTGGAAAGAGGAGAGCTTCCTCAGCCTGGAGCGAGAAGAGAAGGGATCCTGCTGGGGCGAGAAATCGCGTTTAACGTCGGAGCCGGGGTCGGGGATGTGGTCACTGTCTTGAGTTCTTCCTCTCGCCTGTCCCCGATAGGACTCATTCCGAAGACAAGGAAGTATGTGGTCACAGGCATCTTCAACACGGGTTTTTATGAATTCGATGCCACGACCATCCTGATCTCGTTAGATTTAGCTCAGAGAGTCTTTAATCTCGAGGGAAGAGTCAGCTATCTTCAAGTAAAAATAGAGGATATTTTTCAGGCTTCCAGTATCGGAAGCAAAATCAAAGACATCCTGCCGCCAGTGGCCTACGTGACGACTTGGATGGAACTCAATAAATCCCTGTTTTCGGCTTTGAAGCTCGAAAAGAACATCATGTTCTTGACCATTACTCTCATCGTCTTCGTGGCAGCCTTAAACATCATCGCCACCCTCATCCTGATGGTCATGGAGAAGACGCGGGACATCGGTATCCTGATCGCTATGGGTGCCACTCCTAAGAATATAAGGAAAATATTCTTCCTCCAAGGCGCCATGATCGGGACGATCGGAACGGCCTTCGGGGTGATTCTTGGCCTCCTCTGGTGCTGGATGGCTAACACCTTTGAACTGATCAAAGTGCCGATGGACATCTACCAAATCTCGTACGTCCCTTTTCATATCAAGCCCCTTGATTTACTCCTCATCATCGGAGTGACTCTATCGATTAGCTTTCTCTCAACCTTATTTCCCTCTCACAGAGCATCAAGAGTCGACCCGATGGTGGCATTGAAATATGAATAATATCCTGAAAACAGAAAAATTGAGTAAGGAATATACCTTACCTAAGGGAAAACTGTGCGTTTTCGAGGGGATAGATTTTGAGGTCGAAAAAGGGGACCTGGTGGCGATCATGGGAGTGTCGGGGGTGGGGAAAACCACGCTTCTCAATCTATTGGGGCTTTTAGATAAGCCGACGGAAGGGAAGATCTACCTCGATGGAGACGACGTCCTCACCAAGACTGAGCGGGAAAAGGCAGCCATAAGGAATCAAAAGATCGGTTTTGTGTTCCAATTCTATCATCTTTTGCCTGAGTTTACGGCCCTTGAGAATATCGGTTTTCCTCTGTTGATAAAGGGCTCAGACAGGAAAGAGGCGTTGAGCCAAGCCATGAACATTCTGAGAGAGATTTCTCTTGAGGAAAAAGCTTCGTTCCGACCCAATCAGCTCTCTGGAGGAGAACAGCAGAGAATAGCCATTGCCAGGGCTCTCATCAACAAGCCCAAACTGCTTCTCGCCGATGAACCCACGGGTAATCTGGATTGGAAAACAGGTCTGAAGATCTTAGAACTGGTCCGTGACCTGCATCAAAAAAGAGGTCTGTCGTCGATCGTGGTCACTCATAACGAGAAGGTTGCCAAATTCTGCGGTAAAGTCTACTCGATGGAGAGTGGTCAGTTGAAACTTTTGCCCCGCCTTTAAAGTTTTAAAATAGTGTGCTTCCCGTATTCTCATAAGGATGACTATCCCTAGGCTGCATTTCAGGTTATGCGGATGACAGACTGAGATCCGAAGCCTTGAGGTCGGGAATACGGGGCTTGCCTACCGAGTAATATGAATGGCAAGATATGGTCATAGCCCTGTTGGTCCTCACACCGTTGGAGGTAAGATATGACTCTGGCTGTCTTTGAAAAAATAGGATGAATATGGTATATCATATAAGGAGAAAATGATGAAGAAGTGCATAGTATTTCTCCTGCTTTTGTCCGCCCCTCTGTCGGTATTCGGACAAGATGTGCTGGAGAAAATTGAGATCGTCGGGAACGATAGAGTCACCCGGGAGACCATCCTTTATTATCTCTCCTCCAGAGAAGGAGATTATTACAACGAGGATCTCCTGAGAAAAGATTTACGGGTATTATGGTCGACCGGTTTTTTTTCGAATGTCCAGATAGTCAAAGAAAACGGAACCCAAGGCAAGGTCGTCAAGATCCTCGTCGAAGAAAATCCTCTGATCAAAGACATCATCTACAAGACTGGAAAGAAAGTCAAAGAGGATGATATCGTCAACAAATTGAAAGAAAGGGATGAGTTCATTCTTCCTTATTCTTACTATGATCCTTACAAAGTTCAGAAGATTAAGCAGACGATCATGGAGCTTCTCTTAGAGAAGGGCCTCGAGGCCGGCGAAGTCAAGGTGGACATTGATAAGAAAGGAAAGCACGAACTGGATGTGGTCTTTAATATCAACGAGGGGCCGAAGATCAGGGTCGGCGAGATTGTCTTTACAGGAAATCCAAGACTGCTTGACAGTGAGCTCAACGGAGCCATTAAGGAGAACCGAAAGCACGGAATTATTTCCTGGATAATGGGGAAGGACACGTTCAAAAAGAATAAGCTGTCAGAGGATCTGGTCAGCCTCAAGAAGAAGCTCCAAGAAAAGGGATACATGGAAGCCGTGGTGGGGGAGCCCCAGATAGAGGATATGACAAAAAGGTCCATCTTCTTCAGAAAACAGAAGATGAAAAGGATCATCATTCCCGTCGATGCCGGATATCGTTATTCGGTCGGAGATATAAAGATCGAAGGGAATAAAGTCATCGCCTCAAAATATCTTGAAAAGCTCGTCAAACTGAAGAAAGGGGAGATCTACAGTACCAAAAAAAGAGAGAAGAGCGTCGAAGAAATCGGCGAAATCTACCAGAATTTTGGCCATCTCTACGCTCAGATCATGCCTGTCGAAAGTCTTGATCCTAAACGAAAAAAAGTCAATGTCACCTTCAATATCTACGAGGGGGAGGTC
>CAYGBF010000035.1:0-4016 GCA_964348035.1 uncultured Eubacteriales bacterium
TTTTTGGCCCTTTCCAAAATGTCTGCAACTTTGTCGATTGCCTCATAGTCTTTTGTCATGAAAAACGCGTACAGGTCTTTGGCCTTGACCAAGCCGCATTTCTCCATCAATTCTAAGTAGTAAGGAGGATTATAGGGCATCATGATCACGGGAGGTGAGTCAAAACCCTCCAAGAGGAAGGCGCATTCATCGTTCATAGAAAGATTCATCGGTCCTCGCAGAACTTCCATCCCTCTGCCTCTTCCCCATTCGGCCACTCTCTCTAAAAGCGTGTTGGCCGTGTTGACATCGTTGAAACTTTCATAAAGCCCAAAAAAAACGATTTTCTCGTCATGCATTTTATTATGATAGTCATCGACGATGGCCGCAATTCTTCCCACGATGTCATTATCTTTATAAGCCAGAAAAAGATCCATGTCCGCGTGTTCGAAAAAGGGGTTCTTTCTCTTATCAAGTTTTTCCTTTAAATCCGAGATGAGAGGAGGAACCCAGTTGGGATCTTTCTTATAGATTTTCCAGGGGAATAAGATAAATTTTTTCAGGTCACTCTTTTTCTCTACCCTTTTGATCTGAATCACATTCACTCCTCATCCCTCATAAATTTTCCATATTTTATCAGATAAACGGTTTTTTTGCATCTATGTATAATTATATGTTAGCATCCTTATTTCCGTGATACGAGAACAAATAGAGTATGGATAGGCGTGATGAAGGCGAGGCCCAATCCGTTACCCGCTTTCGCGGGCACAGGCTCCGCCGCATAGTGGTGGGTGGGGGGTCTTCGGCGTAAACGGATAGGGCCTCGCATTTAAGGGGCTCATCCAACGATACCTAAATCACGGTTTTGGGGATGCTTACTTTGCTTTCTCATCTATTGTGTTGGCGTCCCTTTTATGGTAAAAAATCAGGTTGTCGAAGTTCATGCCCAAGAAGGAGGTTAAGATGAAGACTGTATCAGACTTTAAAGAACTCACGGCTGACAAGCTGAGATGGACATTCGATCCCGAGAAAATTCCTTTCGAGACCAGCGACGAATGTAAAATATGCCAAGGTATCATCGGCCAGGAAAGGGCTGTCAAAGCCATCCAGACTGGTTTAGACGTCAAAAGCCTAGGCTACAACATCTTCATCACCGGGATGGTTGGAACCGGTCGAACAACTACCATCAAACAGCTTCTGGAACAGTTGGAGAAAGAAGAAAAGACTCCAGATGACATCCTGTACGTTAACAATTTCAAGAACCCGGATGAGCCGATGCTCATCACCCTTCCTGCCGGACAGGGACGTCTTTTCAAGGAGGCGATGGAACACTTGATTACCATGCTCAAGACCAACATTCCTGAGCTCGTTAAGAGTAAATACTATACCGAAAAAAGAGACAGCATCATCGAATCCCAGCAGAAAATTCAGAAGGAAATCCTCAAGAAATTCGAGGACGAGGTGGCCCAGGAAGGATTCTCCGTGATCCAGGTTCAGATGGGTCTTTTCGTCAAGCCCGACCTTGTTCCCTTGATCGAGGGCAAGCCGACTTCCTTCAATAACCTGGAAACGCTGGTGAGGGAAAAGCGGTTTCCTAAAGAAAAATTGGAGGAGCTGAAGGACAAATATGAAAAACTGACCGGGAAGCTGGAAGAGGTCTTCGAGAAGATGAAGGAGGTCGAGGATCAAACCCGACAGATGCTCAAGGAATGGGATGAAGAATCCATCACTCCGATTATCACTGGAGCCATTGCCGAGATAAACTCTAAATTTAAAGCCCCTAAAATTACAGAGTACCTGGATCATGTCGAATCCACCCTGATCAAGGGCATCGATCGCTTCAAGGCCCAAAAAGCCGAACAGAAGGGAAACGCTCCGGTTCCTGCTACTGTTCCTGTCGATCCTTTCATCGATTATAAAGTCAACCTTCTGATCGATAACAAAGAACAAAAAGGGGCTCCTGTGGTCATGGAAACAAACCCGAATTACGTCAACCTTTTCGGGGCTATCGAGTCCACTGTCAATCGGTTTGGGATATGGCAGATGGATTTCACCAGGATTAAGCCCGGCTCATTCCTAAAAGCCAACGGGGGCTACTTGGTCATGAATGCCCTAGATGCCCTGGTAGAGGCTGGAGTCTGGCCGACGCTCAAGAGGACCCTGAGGAACCAGAAGCTCGAAATCCAGAATTTTACCTCCTTGTACCTCATCTCAGCCAGCCGTCTAAAACCCCAACCCATCGATATCAACGTTAAGGTGGTCATGATCGGAGACTCCCGAATTTACAACTTACTCTATCTCCTGGATGAGGATTTCAAGAAAATTTTCAAGGTGAAAGCCGAATTCGATTCGGAAATGACAAAGGACGATGATACCCTGACCGAATACGCAGGATTTATCAAAAAAATCACCAGCGAGGATGAGCTCTTACAGTTTGACAAGGAAGGCATGGCCGCGGTCATCGAATACTCCACTCGGATAGCCGGAAGACAGAAAAAAGTGTCCACGCGCTTCCACATCGTGGCCGACGTCGTCCGAGAAGCCAGCTACTGGGCGAAGAAGGACAACAAGAAAAAAGTCGGCCGGGATCACGTCGAGAAGGCCATTCATGAGAGGTTTGAGCGGGTCAGCTTGATCGAGGACAAGATTCAAGAGATGATCGAAGAGGGGACGATCATGATCGACACCGAAGGCAAAGTGGTCGGCCAAGTCAACGGGCTCTCTGTCTACAGCATGGGCGAGCTGGCCTTCGGCAAACCGACCCGAATCACAGCCCGAACCGCTGTGGGGAGAGCCGGAGTCATAAACATCGAAAGAGAAGCAGACATGAGCGGGCGCACTCACAACAAAGGAGTCCTGATCTTGGGCGGCTATCTCAGGGGAAAATATGCCACAGATAAGCCGTTTTCCCTCTCAGCCAGCCTTGCTTTCGAACAATCCTATACCGGCGTGGATGGGGATAGCGCCTCCTCTACCGAGGTCTATGCCATCCTTTCCAGTCTCTCGAATCTTCCCCTCAGGCAGGATGTCGCCGTCACCGGCTCTCTCAACCAGAAAGGCGAGATCCAACCCATCGGGGGGGTTAACGAAAAGATCGAAGGATTCTTCGAGGTCTGTAAGGCAAAGGGATTGACCGGCACTCAAGGAGTAATCATTCCTCATCAAAACGTCCAGAATCTGATGCTTCGAAAAGAGGTGATCAAAGCCGTCGAGGAAGGAAAGTTTCATATTTTTCCCGTAAATTCCATCGATCAAGGCGTCGAGATTCTGACCGGGATTAAAGCTGGAGATAAGAAAGAGGACGGGGGTTTTGAAGAGGAGACGGTTAATTTTCTTGTCGACCAAGAGTTGGGAAGGCTGGCTAAGAGCTGGAAGACTTTCGCCGCCGAGGCGGATAAAGACAAAGAAAAATAATACTCTTAAGGATTCCGTAATTTAACTCGGGAGGTTGAAGAATGGCTGACCTTAGAGATTTTCAGGGCCGCATCTTCGCCGGTCTGTTGATCATTTTTTTGGGGATTATCTTCTTACTTGGTAGTTTAGGTCGACTGGATGTCGGGGATTTTTTCTCGGATTACTGGCCGTTGTTCCTGATATTTGTCGGACTCTGGCATATTATAGGCAACCAATCCGGGCAGAATGTTTTTGGCTTTATCCTCATTCTTGTCGGCGTGTTTTTCCTCCTGGTCAATCTGGATATCCTGGGCAGGAACGTCTGGAAATACTTCCTTCCCATCCTGTTGATTGTAATCGGCCTCTGGGTATTGTTCAAACCAAGATTTATAGGCGTAAAGGAAAAAGTTCCCTCGATTAAAGAAGACGATCTGAATATTTCTCTGATGTTTGCTGGAGTCAATCGCCGCGTGGTATCGGATCAATTCCGCGGGGGCAAGGCCACGGCTCTGTTCGGCGGCATCGATCTGGACATGACCGAAGCCAAATTGGCCGGGAATAAGGCCACAGTTGAACTAAACGCTATCTTCGGCGGGTTGGAGATGCGTGTTCCGGAGGAATGGAAAGTCGTCGTCGACAGCAAC
>CAYGBF010000036.1:0-1550 GCA_964348035.1 uncultured Eubacteriales bacterium
ACGCCACAGAAATCGCGGCCTCACAAATGGCCATGGAATTGGCCTATAAACTCGCGGCCGGAAAGACTCCGTATGATGCCAAGAAAGTCCTGAACGATGTGATCGTCCTTCTTGTCCCGACCTCAAATCCGGATGGACAGCAGATGGTCACAGACTGGTACCGGAAATATGTGGGCACAAAATTCGAAGGCGGCCGCATGCCCTGGCTTTATCACCATTACGCGGGACACGACAACAACCGCGATTGGTTCATGTTTAACCTCCCCGAGACAAAAGCTGTGACCAAAGTCCTCTACCATGATTGGCTTCCTCAGATCCACATCGATGAACACCAGATGGGATCGACTGGTGCCAGACTCTTCATCCCCCCTTTCATGAACCCGCCTATTCCCAATGTCCAGCCCTTGCTCTGGCGAGGTGTCAACCTCTGCGGCGCAAACATGGCCTATGATTTGCAAAAGAACGGCTATAAAGGTGTTGTCCACGGAAGAAGCTATACAGCGTGGTGGATCGGCGCCTGCGATGATACATCCTGGCTCCACAACGTCGTGGGATTGCTCAGCGAGATGGCTTCCGTTCGAGTCGCCTCCCCCATCCACATCGAACCCACAGAGGTTCCCCAATCTTATTACGAAAAACGCTTAGAATTTCCAGATCCCTGGCCTGGAGGGTGGTGGAGACTCAGGAACCTCGTGGACTATGAGCTCGTTCTCTCTCTGAGCCTGATTAAAACGGCTCATCTTCATAAAGAAGATTTTCTGTATAACTTTTACAGGATGTACAAGAATTCGATCGAGAAAAGAGAAAAAGACGAGCCCTTTGCATTCGTTATCCCGAGCAAACAGCGTGATTATCCAACGACACTGAAGATGCTGGATATCCTGATGTTCGGCGGAGTGGAAACTCTTCAAGCCAAAGAGGAATTTATCGCTGATGGAAAAATCTATCCGGCTGGCTCCTTTGTAGTCAAGATGTCACAGCCTTACAAACCTTATGCTCAGGCACTCCTCGAGAAGCAAAAGTATCCGGACATCCGGCAGTACCCCGAAGGTCCTCCAGTTCCTCCCTATGACAATGCGGGTTGGACTCTTCCTCTGCAGATGGGAGTGAAATGCGATAGGATCGAACACGCCTTTGAAGTCAAATCGGAAAAACTGGAAAAATCGCCATATGGTTCTCTTCGAACAGCACCAACAGGATCTTCATCGGCCTACATCGTTCTGGACTGCCGGATGAACGCTTCCTACTCGATCGCTTTTTCACTCCTCAAGAACAAAGTCGAGATGTTCCGGTCAAAGGAAAAAATCAAAACAGAAAAATTCACAGCCGCTCCTGGAAGTTTCATTGTCAAAAATACTTCCGCTGTCCAGAAGCTCCTCCCGGACTTGCTGAAAAAATGGCACGGCCAAGCTTACGGGCTCGACAGCATAACAGACATTCCCGCATCACCTTTGAAGAATTCGAGAATCGGCCTCTATCAATCCTGGAGGTCAAACATGGATGAGGGATGGAGAAGGTATGTCTTTGACGACTTGGGTGTCCCCTACACA
>CAYGBF010000037.1:0-4234 GCA_964348035.1 uncultured Eubacteriales bacterium
AGGGGGCAAGTGGTTCAATCGGTTCACCCTTTCTCTACGAATGGTCTCGGCGAGATAAAAATCCTTGTCTCCGAAAAAGACTTTGCCCTCGCCAAGAAACTCCTCGAGAAACAGAAGCCGACTTGATTCCACTCCCTCCTTTTTCACGATTCATCCCACTGATTCTTTCCACATAGAGGGAACGTTTCCAGTAGGTATACTCTACTAAACAGAGTGTCCCCCTCTGTAACTTTTCACTCTTAACCACTCCAAAAAAACCATCCCGTTTATCCCCAAACTTCCAGTCAATAAACTTAATTCTTACCTCGACTAAATATAGTAGTAGTATGCAGCCATCCACCATATATAGGAAATTATAGATAATAAAATAGATAAATATCTCTTTTTTGTATTTTTTTCTTGACATTGATTTTTTTTCCCCATATATTTTAGAAAAAATGGGATAAAACGGGACAAAATGGGAAACTCACTGATAGGTAGTTACTCAGCCAAGTTCGACAGGAGCAGCCGGATCAAGATTCCCGAGAAATTCCGGGTGGCCATCGAAGATGAATACGGAAAAGAGACGTTTGTCACATCTTTGTCCGATGAGTCTGTCCAGATCTATCCCCTTTCGGTCTGGCTTAAACTAACTGCCGTCACGACAGAAGGTGCTCTCCATCTTAAACCCACAGTCCGAAAATTCATGCTTCGTGTCAACAGGAAGGGGAATAAATGTCTTATCGATTCCAAGGGACGTGTTCTCATCCCTCAAAACCTAAGAGAGAACGCAAAGCTAGAGGAAGAGGTCGAGGTTATAGGGCTTTCCGATCATCTGGAAGTCTGGAACAAGAACGTCCTCGATGAATCTATCGAACAGGGGCCTTTGACCAATGAAGACTTTGAAAACATGGCAGATCTCCTTCCGCAAGATAAGAATAAATGAACGGCAACAACCACATTCCGGTTCTTCTCGAGGAAACCCTGACCCATCTCGCCATCCAGAGGGAAGGGATTTATGTTGATTGTACTGTCGGGACAGGGGGACATGCCGTTCAGATAGTTAAAAGAAACCAGAAGGCTCGACTCATCGGATTCGATATCGACGAGAGCTCTCTTCTTAAGGCTAAAAAAAAACTCCAACCCTTTGCCGAGCGGGTCACTCTCTACCATTCAGATTTCAGGTATATCCCCGACCTCAATATCGATTTGGGTCCAGTGAGAGGAGTGCTCTTGGATTTGGGGCTCTCCTCCTTCCAGCTGGATTCTCCCGAAAGAGGATTCAGTTTTAACCATGAGGGTCCACTGGACATGAGAATGGACCACCGTAACAAAACCACAGCTCATAAGATCATCCACAAGTATAAAGAACACAAACTCGCTCAGCTTTTCCGGGAATACGGCGAATTCAGACAGTCCTACAGATTGGCTCGAGAAATCGTCACCCGCCGAAAAACGCAGAGGATCGAAACAACGATCGAGCTCCGCCAGATTATCGAAGAGATTTGCCGGTGGAAACCCCAAAGAGGGAAGACTCATCCTGCTGCCAAAGTCTTCCAGGCCCTCCGAATCGAAGTCAACCAAGAGCTAAAGGGACTCTCTCATTTCATCGAGAAAATCGTCCGCCTTCTCCCCTTAAAGTCTCGCATCGCCGCCATCTCTTTTCACTCCTTAGAAGACAGAATCATAAAGCGCTCCTTTGCTTCCTTGTCTGCGGCCAGCGAGAATCAACCGTGCTTAAAAATCCTGACGAAAAAACCTGTTGTTCCGAGTGAGCAAGAAATTGCCGCCAACTTTCGAGCCCGGTCAGCCAAATTACGAGCGGCCGAGAGGATATAGATGGTCAGAAAAAAGCTCAGTAAGAGAGATATCCTCATCGGAGCCGCCTGGACACTCATCGTCATCTTCATTCTCACCTTTTACATCTGGAATCAGATTGAATCCATCAGATTGGGGTACAAAATAGGCCATCTGGAGGTTGCTCTTGAAAACCTGAAGCAGGAAGTCGAGAAGCTGGAAGCGGAAAAATCATCCCTCCTTTCTCTGGAAAAGGTGGAGAAAATTGCCAAGGACAAATTAAAACTCCAACACCCGAAGAAGGAACAGATCATCTACGACGATGACAAACTCTGGCCATAGATTGTGAATAGATGAGTAAGATAACTCAGAAGAAAATCAAAAAAAGAACCGTCATCCTGGCTGCCTTCTCTCTCCTTTGGTTGGTGGTGATGATTTTTCGTCTCGTTCAGCTCCAGGTGATCGAGCATGTTCGGCTGAAAAAGAATGTCATCGAACAGAATCGCTTGATCAACACCATCTCCCCCAAACGCGGGACCATTTATGATCGCCAGGGAAATATTCTGGCCCGGAGTATACCGAGTGTATCCGTGTATTACGCTCCTGATAAGGACGAATCCTTAGGCGTGCAGCTTAAGAAGATCCAAAAGCTCAAATCTATCCTCAAATTGTCATCAAGAGACCAGAAAGCGATCAAAAGAAGAATTCAAAACAACACCTCTTTTATCTGGGTTAGGAGAAAAATCACCCCCGAACAGGCTGAAAAGGTGAAGGCTCTCCAGCTCAGTGGTGTCAACTTTCTGGAAGAGAACAAAAGATTTTACCCTCACGGCCGGCTGGCCTCCTTCATCCTGGGGAGAGTCAACATCGATGAGGAAGGACAGAGCGGTATCGAGCTCAGGTATAACTCGCTTCTGTCCGGGATGTCTGGCAAGCGTCTCATCCTGAGAGATGCCAAACAAAGAGAGTATCATTTTGAGACTCTCGTCGAGGCAGAGCCAGGAATCGACCTGACCTTGACTATCGATGAGACCATTCAGTATATCGCTGAGAAAGAGCTGCGGAGAGCCGTCGAGGAGAGAGGGGCACGATGGGGATTGGCTGTTATCTCCGAACCAGCAACAGGAGAAATATTGGGGATGGCCCATTGGCCTTCCTTTGACTCCAACCATCTTCCTGTTAACCCCCAAAGGCTGGATCGGATTCCCGCGGTTCACTACACGTTTGATCCTGGATCCACTTTCAAAATCATCACTTTTGCTGCCGCCATAGAATCAAAATCCATCGATTTCAGAGAAGAATTCGACTGCAGCGTCGGCGAGATTCCCGTGGCCGGGAAAAAATTCAGAGACCACAAAAAACTCGGCATTTTAACCTTCCCCGAGGTGATCATCCACTCCTCTAACGTGGGAACGATTCAGGTCGGTCAACGCCTCGGCGGAAAAATTCTGCATAATACGATAAAATCTTTCGGCTTCGGCCGGAGAACAGGGATCGATCTTCCGGCTGAGGAGACGGGAATTTTCAGGTCCATCGACAGCTGGTCTCGACTTTCCCTCGCCTCTCTCTCGATAGGGTACGAGATCTCCGTGACCGCCATTCAGATGCTCCAGGCTCTAAACATCATCGCCAACCGAGGCGTCGCTGTCGCGCCCAGGATTTTGAAAAAAGTCTTAAACTCCTCGCTCGAACAGGAATTTCCTCAACCTAGAAGAATTGTCTCTGAGGATACTGCTCAGAAGTTATGTTTCTTCCTCGAAAAAGTCGTCGAACGCGGCACGGGAACAGAAGCCCGTATCGACGGCTACAAGATCATCGGAAAGACAGGAACCGCCCAAAAGTTTGATCCTTCCCTCGGGGTCTACACAGCCTCGGCTCACATGGCCTCTTTTGTCGGGTCTGTGCGCTCGGAAAAACCCGTCTTCTCGATGATTGTAATCATCGATGATCCTCAAGGCCTGTACTACGGCGGTCAGGTGGCCGCCCCTCTTTTCCGAAAAATCAGCTCTCAAATCCTCCAGTATCTCCGCATTTCCCCACGAGAGCCTCCTCCCGAAACAATCATCGCTTCCCAACTCGGAGGGGTCCGGGAGTGATGAAACTCAGAGATGTATTAGAAGGAGTCAACATCACCCGACTCGACGACGGTCAAGATACAGAAATCCGAGGCATCTCTTATTCTTCGAAAGCCACTCATTCCGGGTTCTTGTTTGCTGCTCTGAAGGGGGAAAAAACAAACGGCATCCGTTTTATCCCTGAGGTTCTCCAAAAAGGCGCCCTGGCCGTCCTATCCGAAGACCCTAAACCTCAAGACTTTTCCCGAATCTGGGTTCAAACCACTGATGCCCGAGAGGCCTTGGCCCTCTGCTCGGCCAATTTCTATTCTCACCCTTCCCGACAGTTGAAAGTCGTCGGAATAACAGGCACCAAAGGAAAAACAACAATTACCTACCTGCTT
>CAYGBF010000038.1:0-5451 GCA_964348035.1 uncultured Eubacteriales bacterium
GAACCCTGGAGATGGAGAATGGCTTTGCCCGCATTCATAGGAGGTGGGAGAAAGGAGATATGATCGAGCTCACTCTTCCGATGCCGGTTCGGAGGATCACTTCTCACGAAAAGGTAAAGAACAATCAGGGAAAAATAGCCTTGCAGCGTGGACCGTTTGTGTACTGCCTAGAAGGGATAGATAACGAGGGTGAAGTGCTTAAAAGATATTTTCCCGATGATATGAGCTTTGAGGTTGAATTCCACCCTGATCTACTTGGGGGAATAAAGACAATAACAGGGAAAGATGCTGAAGGAGAAAGGCTTATGGCGGTTCCCTATTATGCTTGGTCACACCGAGGGATCGGAGAAATGGCTGTCTGGCTGCCCCACAAAAAATGACGGAACAGTCAATACTTGCCGTCGATGATTTCGGTCAAGATGCCATGGGTGGCCGCCGGATGGATAAAGGCAAAATTTCTTTTGTACTCGGCAAAAAACCTGGGCTTGTGGTCGATTAACTTCACCTTATTCTTCTTAAGTACCTCGAGGGACTCTTCACAATTATCTACGTTGTAGCTGATGAGCATGACTCCTTCACCGGCTCTGCGGATGAATTTAGCGACTTCTCCCGTGCCGTCCAGGTCTTCCATGAGTTCTATGGCTGTTTGTCCGACCATGAATCCCGTCACCCGGATCTTCTCCGGTTCATCCACGTAGCGGTAAGCCACATCCCAGCCAAAGGCATCGACATAATCCTTCTCAGCCTTTTTTACGTCATTTACAGCAATACAGATATGGTCCACGTAATTGGCTTTCAATTTTTCTGACATTAAGTTCCTCCTTTCAATCTATAGCTCATCTGAACAAGCTCGATCAGCCGTCAAATCCTCGAAAGATATGGAATATTCCCGGTTTCGGGAGATCCCGGCGAGAGTTTAAACAGCATAGCCCCTTCCACCGGACAGGCCTCGAAGCACTCTCCGCACTGCTGGCATAAGTCGAGCACTATGGCCGCCTTCTTTTTATGAATGGTGATGATATCGGGAGGGCAAGCCCGAACACAAGCTCCGCATCCCGTGCACCTGTAGGCATCGATCCAGGGATAGAGACCCATGTGGCTCGTTCCCGAATGGGGATAGACACTCATCTTTGTCCCCGGGATAAGAGGCTTAGCACTCGCTATTTTATTGTGTATCATGAGTAACTCCTTGTATGTATTTCAATTCTCAATCAAAAATTTGTTCGATCAGAATCTCATCCCCAAGCGATACCCGTCCTGGATGGCATCGATCCCCCGACGCACCCAGACACAATCGCCTATCATGGCCACATCACCCTTGAAAGAGCCATAGCCTAATTCTTTATTCGGGACAAGGCGGGCCAGGATCACCGTATCAGCAGGGATGGTCTGATCCTTGAATTCTTGTTTCTCCTTGGTTTTCCTGTCTACGATCAACCAATCGGCCACGACTCCCTTATTGACGATCTCTTTGACCTTACCATAGGTCAGCTGTTGAACCCTGGCTTTTTTCAACCTCAACCGATATCTCCAGATGTATGAGGGATTGACATCCAGTCCAAACCGGGGTGCGGGATCGATCATGGCGATATTCGCCTTCTTGACACCTTCTTTTTCAAGCCAATCGATCACAAACAGGGCCAGAGATATTGCGGCTCCTGAACCGCCCAGGATGACCACATCTTTGCCCACCTTGGTCTGACCGGTAAAGACATCGAACATGCTCACCACGTGAGGTTTGTCTGCTCCAGGAATATCGGGGACTTCGGGGATGGCTCCAGTGGCGATGACGAGAGAATCTGGTTTTTCTTCTCCAAGAAGCTCTTTGGTCACCGGAGTGTCGAGGACGAATCTTACACCGAACTTGTCACACTGGGCCTTCATATGATTGACCCACCTCATGAATTCTTCATCATCCCAGTATTTCTCAGAATCTTCACCCCAAGGATTCCGTGAAGCATAATACCATTGGCCGCCGATGTTTCCGGTTTTCTCGTAGACGGTCACATAATGGCCTTTTTCTGCTGCAATCTTGGCTGCCTGGAGTCCGGCGATCCCCGCTCCTGCAACGACGATCTTTCTCCTCACCTCAGCTTCAGGAAAACCATAGTAGCCCCACTCCCGCTCGCCCTCATGACTGCAGGAAGGACGGACGGTACAGGTCACCGGAGCATCACGGAAGAGCCTGGCCAGACAGACCTGACAGGCAATGCAGGGGATGATGTCCTCCTGCTTGTCCCACTTGATCTTATTGGGAAGTGCAGGGTCGGCAATCTGAGGACGGCACATCTCCCAGATATCCAGCTTGCCATCGGCGATGGCCTGCTCTGGAATCTCGGGCACGAAGAGCCTGTAGGCCATACTGACAGGGACTTTGATCGCCTTTTTCGTCCTTTCGGCAACGTACAGCCATTTCCCCATCGGGATATCCCTCGATATAACAGATCCTAGGGATTCTTGCCAGCCGACAGTCACGCTGATGTAATCGCATCCAGCAGCTTCGGCTATTTTGATAGATTCGAGGCTCTCTTCCTCGGTGCTGCCACCGCGATCATCCAGCATCTCCCAACCACAGAGACGAATCCCGACAGCGATGTCAGGCCCAACCTCTTTTCGGACTCCTTCGACGATCTTTCTCATGAATGTGCTACGGCCCTGAATGTCTCCGCCGTACTCGTCACTCCTCCAATTCGTATAGGAAGATATAAAATTCGATATCAGGTAGCCCACGATCCCAGAGATCTCGATGATGTCGTACCCAGCCTCGACGGCTCTCCGAGCCCCATCGATGTGCTCCTGAATGCATTCCTCAACCTCAGGGATACTCATCTTCCGCGGCGGCCGGAATCGACGCAGCCTCTGCTGGATAACCGAGGGGCCTACCGTATAGTCGAGGTTTATCCCCCCGACTCGACCGCAGTGCATCAACTGGAGGCAGGCCAATGCGTCTCCCTGCTGGATGATATCGGCCATCTTCTTCAAGCCGGGAATGAATTTATCGTCCCAGATACCCATCATGCCGACATACCCCTGCCCTTCTCCACGTGGATCTGTGTAGGCGCCCTGAGTGGTGACGATTCCCGAACCGCCCCGGGCATGGGCTTCTATATAAGCCAGCTCTTTCTCCGAGACAAATCCGTCGCTGTAATTAAAATTCGTCTCCGTCGAAGCGTATTTTATCCTGTTCTTGGCCCACTGCTTCCCGATCTGGATCGGACTGAAAATATGGGGGTATTTCTTCTCGCCTGGCAACATCTCGTCCTCCTTCCAAAGAGCTGAGAAAAACCTTCAGCACCTGGCGATACCTGGATAATCCGATTATTTACTTTAGAAAGATTATATAAAAAAAATTCAATTTGCAAGAAATCAAATATTTCCATAAAATCCTTAGCAGAGAGAAAGGAATAAGGGTTTTGAAACCTCGAGTGGTCCTGAGTGTGGAGCAGGCATTGACCATGACCTACGCCACCCTGCGTCTTGTCCATCTTGGCTGGCGGGTGATCAAGCTCGAACCCACTCCGGTCGCTGGCCGGACATCCAAGGGCGATCCCAACCGGTACATCGGACGACCGGTGGCCGGAGAAGACCGGCACAGTTACTTCGTCTCTCCGAACGTCGGTAAAGAGGCCATCGCTATAAACCTTAAGCAGGAAGAAGGACGAGCCCTGCTCGAACGGATCATCAAAAATCTCGAAGTGGATGTCTTCTGTACCAACACCCTGCCCGCCCGCCACAAAAGACTCGGGATCGACTATGACACCCTCAGTCGTGTGAAACAAGACCTCATCTGGTGCAGTATCTCGGCCATGGGACTCGAGCATCCCGATGTTCCTGGTTACGACCCGGTCCTGCAGGCTCTGTGCGGTTACATGGATCTCACAGGTCACCCTGATGGCCCGCCACTACAGTGCGGACCGCCCCTTGTGGATCTCAAAGCCGGTGATGAGGCCTTTTTCCAGATCATCCTGGCCTTGTGGGAACGTGCAGAAACAGGAAAAGGAAAGCAGATCGATATCTCGATGGCCCAAACCGCCATTTCTTGGCTCCATACCTTTCTTCCGATGCTGGAAATGGGGAGTCCCCCCTCAGAACTTAAGCGCTCGGGCAATGAACACCGCCAGTTCATCCCTGTCAATGCCTACAAGACGAGCGACGGTTTTGTCTATCTGGCCATCGGCAGTGATGCCCAATGGGATCGACTCACAAAAAAGCCCATGTTTGCCATTCTTTATCAAGACCGCTACACCACCAACGAGGGACGCCGGAAGAGTAAAGACGAACTCCACAAGACTATCGAGGCCATCACCCAGGAGTACTCAGCCGCTGAAGTCTCGAAAGTCCTGACCGAGGCCAGAATCCCCCACTCCCCCATCACTCCGATAGAGGACGTTTTCGACCTGCCTTTTGTCGAATCGACGGCCATGAAGACGAAGACACCTGATGACCGGATCGTAAGACTTCCTCCGCCAGCTGTCTCCACAGACTATCTAGAACACATTCAAAAGAATCTCCCGTTTGCTCCGGCTTACGGAGAGCACACAGGCGCCGTCCTCGAAGAGAGTGGTCTTGACTCCTCAGAGATAGCCTCTCTCAGAGACCGAGGAATCGTGGCATGAAACGCTTTGAGTACTACAAACCTCGATCACTCGAGGAGGTTTGGGAGCTCAAGGAAAAGGCTCCTGAGGCTCGGTTTATCGCCGGGGGGACTGATGTTCTGGTGGAGATCAAGAACGGTGACATAGCGCCTCCAGCGCTTATTTCTCTGCGCTCTATTCCAGATCTTGATACCATTGAACTCGGCCACCCGACGCGGATTGGTGCTCTGGCCACTATAAGCCGATTAATCCACCATCAGGCCCTTCAGTCTGAATTCCCGATCCTTGTGGAGGCTGCCAAGACCCTGGGTTGTACCCAGATCCGGAATGTCGCTACCGTAGGTGGTAATCTGTGCAACTGTTCCCCTTCCTCAGACCTGGCGCCTGCTCTTCTTGTCCTCGATGCCAAGGTGCGTCTTCAAAACCGTCTGGGAAGCCGGACCGTCCCCCTCATCGAGATCTTCTCAGGACCCGGTCAATCATGCCTTAGCTCGGAAGAAATACTGACAGATATCTTGCTGGAGCCACAGGGACGAGGGACGAGAGCCGTCTATCTCAAGAAAGGGCGGATGAAGATGGACCTGGCCGTCGCCAGCCTGGCTGTGCTTTTAGAGATGGAAGGAAATAGATGTCACAAAGCTCGGCTGGCTGCTGGTTCTGTCGCTCCCGTGCCCGTTCGCCTGACAAAAGTCGAGGCCCTCCTCGAAGAAGCCGCGCTCATGGAAAACACAGAAGGGCTCATCCATCGGGCTCAAAAAGCTGCGATGGAAAGCATGGCTCCGATTACGGACATTCGATCCAGCGAGGAATACCGGAATCAAATAATTCAAGTTTACATCAAGCGGGCCCTTCAGAA
>CAYGBF010000039.1:0-1596 GCA_964348035.1 uncultured Eubacteriales bacterium
AGGTAAGGAAAACCTAAAATCAGCCCTGAAGGGACTGAAACAAGCGGTCGAGACTGGGGATCAACAGGAGATGCTCGACCAAACTGAGGCCTTCCACGCGGGTTTTGAGCGGTTGGTCCGGACGATCCGGCCGGTCATCCCTGAGTTGGATGCGTTTCATAAAGAGATGTACAAACTTTACCATTACAGCGCCCCGAATTATGATCTCGAGAATATTCGAGTCAATGTCAAAGCTATGCAGGAGAAGCTTATCCCGCTCAAGCAGGCTCAGTTTCCCAAGCGTCTAGCGGAAAGGGGGGATGAATTCGAAGCAGCCCTCATCGAGCTTGAAGCCGCTGTCAATACACTGGCGGAAATCATGAAACAAGATGATAAGGATAAAATTCTTGAGGCTGTCGAGAAGGCCCACACTGCCTACCAAAAAACAGAACACATTTTCGATTAAATATCAGCCTTTTGGGCTACAACGATGAGGCGCTCGGCTTTTGGGCCGTAGGAATCCCCGTCGAGATTTCCGTAAAGATGAATTTCGCTGAAGCCGGCCTCGGCTAAACGCGCCTTCAATTCCTGACCGGTATAGACCCGGAGCTGGAATTTAAACCGGTATACGGTTTCTCCCCTGATGACGATCCACTCGTTCTCGATCCGTGACCAGTCTTCGACGATTTCGTGCCGTTCGACGAGCAGAGACCCGTCGGAGAGATCCTTCGAATGGATGGGCTGATAAATCTTGGCCAGGATTTCTTTGCCCACGACATCCACGATGAAGGTTCCACCGGGTTTTAAACTCTGGAAGACATTGCTGAGAACTTTCTGATCGTCCTCTGGGGCATCGAAATATCCGAACGAGGTAAACATGCTGAGGATGAGTCCGAAGCTCTCTGGACGGCAGAAGTGGCGCATGTCCTGTTGCCTCCCTTACACGAACATTTTCTTTTCGGGACCGCTCTCTTGCCTTCCTTAACAAAAACTTGGATTTATCGACGCCAATCACAGATAATCCTCGCTTGGCCAGGAGGACCGCATGCCTCCCCGGGCCGCAGCAGAGGTCCAAGACTGAATCTCCCCGGAATGAAGTCAAATTCAGGATTTTCTCGACTTCTTCCTCGGCCTTATCGAACTGTTCTGGTGCGAATAAGAAGGGATAGAGTTTCTTCCAGAAATTTTCGTCGTCAAACCACTCGGCCATCTGAATCATCCTCTATGTTTAGTTAACGGAATGTGAGGTTATATTAATCAAATAGAGTCTGGGTGTAAAGGTGTTCATAGAATCTGAAATTTTCAAATACGTATCGATGAGTTAGAATATATTCAGACAAAGAAGGTACAAAGAATGAGTATAGTCCTTTTTGAGGATAGCTATAAGTATGATGGCTGGGTCAAGTTGGCTATGGTTTTCCCCATCGTTTTACTTATTGTTCTCGGATTCTTGTTCTATACCGATGCCCATTCCCGGGATATTTTTCCTCGAGAATCGGCGTCCGAATCGAGGGTTGCTTACATCAGCTTGTTTGCTTCAGTCCTGTTTGTGCTGCTGGTTTATTGGCTGGTGCTGCCCCGGAAGATTTACGTCCTTCAAGACCGACTCCGGCTTAA
>CAYGBF010000040.1:0-4466 GCA_964348035.1 uncultured Eubacteriales bacterium
TAGCAGGGCCGAGCGGGCACGGCTCCTCTCCTCAGGAGAGGAGAGCGAGGCCCGAATCGGAGCGGGATTTCCTCGCTGGGGAAAGTCCGCGTGTTTTCGATGCACCCTACCTGATCCATTATAGTATCGGTTATCACGGAAATAAGGATGCTTACTTTCCGTATTGATTTTTTAAAGGAAAAGAATAAACTAGTAACCATCGAAGGTTTTTTTACGGAAGGAGCATTCATGACTCAGTGCAAGATTTGTAGCAAAAATATCGATCCCGATAATCCTCACTTCGTCGTTTATTTTAATAAAGAAGCTACCGAAGACGGTGAGAAGAAAGTCCTGGAGTCTCGAGAAGGAGCCAGTATCTGTGAGGACTGTGGAGGGGAGGGAATGTCTTACGTTCTTACCCATTTAAGAATGGTTCACGATACCGACACAGAGCTCGACAAAAAAATTCAAGCTGTCCTCAAAGCTGTTGATATGAAAAGACTGATGAAAGACTACGGGCTGGCATTGAAGAAGTTCGGAGTCAACAACGAATACCTAGCCGAATGCCCTTTCCATCATCAAAAATCATCGTTCCTCGTCGATGCCACCAACAAAGAGTATTTTTGCTTCTGTGAGGGTTTAGAAGGAGACGCCATCAGCTTTGTCATCAACTATGACCGGGATGTTAACCATAAGCATACAACTCTCAAGCAAGCTGTCGATTTGCTGACAGAAAAGTTTCCGGTCGAATAGAGGACGCTCTCGATCAGTTGGTCTTCTTATACCCTTCGGGCGGATCATAAATCCCGGAGGGGGCCTTTGTCTTTTTTACTTCTTCCAGCTGCTCAGTCGATTTTACCTCAGCCCCCATCATCGTAGCGGTCGATGTCGTCAAAACAGAGATCCCTTTAATTTTCTTCATCTCCTCCATCATCTGTTCAAACCCCGGCTGCTTGACCAGTGTCATGCCCGAAAGATTCCGGTAGAGATCATAATCGATCTTGATATCCTCTGTCGCCCAAATCTCAGAGGTGGCCGTGGCTCCCATCATCTTGATCTTCATGATGTACTTCGTACAGTTCCAGCCTTTCATGTTAGCCGTTTCTCCGGTCTCAGTCACCGAAACTTCTGGCTTCATCATCGTCATCATCCCCTTCATGAATTTTTTCGCCTCGGCCATCTCCTCGGCGGACAGCTCGGATTCCGACATGCTGCTCGTGAGAAGGTCTTCGATCGATCCGAAAGGCATTTCGGCGTACGTCCTCTTGGTGTGGTCGATCACGTACATGATGTTCTTATCCATATGGATGATCGTCGAGGTATCCTGGCCTTGGTCCACTCGATTTTTGTCCTTACCCATCCACATGACAATGACTTCATCCTTGGCTGGCTGAGTCTGCCCCATGACCTCGAAGGCATCCGTGTGCCTTTTCTGCTTGATGTAGATATCGGCTTGGAGTGTTGAGGGCAAGGCGAGGCAGATGATGAGAACAACAAGCCCGATTTTCTGAGACGCTTTCAGGAAATTCATCTTTAAATCCCCTTATCTGTATTTTTCTTGAATAATTCCCTCCCATTCTATTCCAGCTTCAGTTTAAAATCAATAAAGACATCTCCGCTAGGTCAAGATTCCCTACATCCTAGAGGGAATGGCCATGAAAAAAGCCGATCTTTTTGCCTAAACGGCATGAATTTTATAAAATGTTTGAAGCTCACAGGCCGCATAAGAGTCTCGATGCTCGATGAATAGGGAGATACGGATGAGTTTCTTACACAAGAAATGGCGCCCAACCCTTTTTATATTTTGTCTAGTATTCTTTTGGAATCTGGGGCTTCTCCGAGCGCAAATGGTCGATCCAGACATCGATAAACCCGATGAGCCTTTCTCATATTTCGCCTATCCGGTAGACGTGATCGGGATGGTGGACAGCCGCGAGGGCACCGAGATCACTCCAGAAGGATCCCTCTACACGGGGTACGGAGAGCTGATCTTCTTCACCGGCAGTCCTCCGCAGCCTGTGAACCAGCGGGTCAAAACTCTGTATCGGTATCACTTTCCCGTTATCCAGTACAGCTTTATCCAGGAAGGGGTGGAGTATTCTCTGACCCTTTTCGCTTTCACCCTGGACGGACATCCCGAAAGCGAACTCGTCAACTTCATCCGAGTCCAATTCGAGAATCTCAACCAAGATCCACGGACTGTGTATTGGTGGGTAGGAACCCGATACACAGCCGAGAGCAGCAATGCCCACGGTCTTCCTGATCACCGGTTTAGAAGGCCGGCAGAAGCTGTCAAGCCCGGATTCTACGAGCAGGCGGGAGAGGAATTCTCTCCGGAATGGGAATACAGTTTTCGAGACGGGATGATGCTCCGTGATGGAAAGGCGTTCTATTTCTTTCCGGAAGAAATAACTCATTCCGAATGGATAACGCTGAAGACACCCTATAAAGAGGCCTATAAAAATCCCCAGATCCTGCCCACGACCCCAGTAGGCCTGATCAGATATGAAATCCCCCTCAAACCTGAAGAGAAAAAATCAATCGATCTCAAGATGCCTTACGCTCCTGTACCACTCGAGGACGATGCCTGTAAAGTTCTCAAACAAGCCCGTTTCGATGAGTCTTTCCAGGAGATGATTGAATTCTGGGAATTCATGTTTTCACAAGGCATGAACATCCATCTCCCCGAGGATAAAGTCGTCGATACCTTCAAGGCTAACCTTGTCTATGATTTAATTGCCCGTGATAAAATCGGGGACGACTTCGTCCAGAAGGTTAACGAGTTCCAGTACGATGCTTTCTGGTTAAGGGATAGTGCCTACATAGTCAGATCTTATGATGTGACTGGGTACCATAAAATCGCGGAACAGTGCTTGGATTTCTTCCTCGACTGGCAGAGAGAGGACGGAAACTTTGTCTCTCAACAAGGTCAATTCGACGGTTGGGGCCAGGCTCTTTGGGCCATCGGCCAACACTTCGAGATGACCCAAGATCTCGATTTTGCCAAGAGGTTTTTTCCCGCCGTGGAGAAGGCTATCCACTGGCTCTCCAAAGCGAGAGCGGAGGATCCCCTGCACATCATGCCGGTCACAACACCCGGAGATAACGAGTTGATCACCGGCCATGTCACAGGCCACAACTTCTGGGCTCTCGGGGGTCTGAAAAAGGCCATAAAGATAGCGGAAGGCCTCGGAAAAACGGAAGAAGCCTTGACATTCCGGCACGAATACGAGGATTATTTTAAACACTTTAGACAGGTTTTAGGCATCATCACCGAAAAAACGAATGGTTACATTCCGCCAGGTTTAGATGAATCGGGTGGCCAGGATTGGGGGAACTTGATGGCTGTCTATCCCGTCCAAATCCTCGAGCCCACACATCCTCTGGTCACCGGAACTCTTGAGGTGTCTCGGGCAAAATACGAGGAGGGCATAATGACCTACGGAGATGGACGATGGCTCCATCTCTACTTGACCATGAAAAACACAGAGACCCAGGTGATCCGGGGAGAACAGAAAAAGGTCTTAGAGGAATTCTACTCGATTCTTCTCCACACCAGTTCCACCCATGCCGGGTTTGAATACAGTATTCTCCCTTGGGGAGATAGGGATTTTCGACACAACCTGTCCCCTCACGGGTGGTTCGCCGCCAAGTACAGGACTCTTCTGAGGAATATGTTATTGAGAGAGGAGGGAAAGAGTCTCCATCTCTGCTCGGTCCTTTCGCCCTCCTGGTTGAGAGAGGATCAGGGAATCGAAGTGACCGACGCGCCGACCAATTTTGGTAGTCTTGATTTTTCTTTCACGGCCGAAAAAGGGGCTGGCCGTCTAATCCTCAACCCAAAATTTAAAGATAAACCAGAAGAAATCATCCTTCATCTTCCTTATTTCGTCGAAGCCAGCGAAGCCTCAATCGACGGTCAAAAACATCCGATCGTCGGCAATCTTCTCCGCTTCAGCCCAGAGACCAAGGAGGTCGTCATCGAGTGGGAAAAGAAGCTCATCGGAGCTATGAGCTATGATTTATACGTCCAAGAATACAAGCAGAAGTACCGGGCAAAATTCGAGGAGTTCCTCGAAAAGGGAGAAGGTAGAAAAAAATAGGGAACACCTCTCAAAACCAATATTTTCGTTGCTGTGACTTCTCTTGCTAAGCCTCGATGACCAGATCATATCCCTCTCGGATGGGAGGTTCTGAGAAGAGGTGCCTGAGTTTAACCAACTGCTCTTGGTAATAGCGGCTCTCTTCGTTGGCCCGAGCATCATCTTCGCTCTCCCAGACTGCGACTGAAACGGCCTCCCCAGATTTCTGGTTTAAATAAAGATTGAGCTGGCAGTACCCTTTTTGGGCCTTAGCCGCCGGAACGATACTCTTGTTAAAGATATTGATCATTTCTTCTATCTTATTTGTGCGGACTTGCATAGTGGTCAAACGGGCATACATGGTTTATCCCTCCTTCTTATCTTTCTTGTTAGGTCATCCCTGAT
>CAYGBF010000041.1:0-7541 GCA_964348035.1 uncultured Eubacteriales bacterium
CTCCCAACCAATGGATACCCAAACCGATAAAATTGTAGGTCGGGTTCATCTTGATAATGGCCAGAGTAAAAAATGTCAAGCAGAGAACCAGACGGATTAAAGTCAGAATGTTGGGCTCGCTGTAGAAGGATTCAGGTGTTTTTGGTTTGAAGGGTTGGATTCTCAACTCAGCTCCGCTTCTCGTCTTGTGTTCCTCTAATAACGTTTATCGATATATTTCATCTTGGGCATGGATGACCTAAACTCAACTTTCTTATCCCAAGGAGGGTCAAACTGACCGTTGCCGTCGACGTCGATGAAAATAGGATTGGTTAGGGCATAAGGCAAGGTGGCTCTGTTGTATTTATCTTCTTTGGCTTGTTTTTGTAGGATCGGGTAGAGGCTTTTACTACCCAAGACTTCGACTGCGATGTAGGAATCCTCCTTCAGCTTCAGTTCGATCTCTTCGTCAAACTTGATGAGGGAGTCCTCCTCGCTTTTAACCGGAAAGATAATTTTTCTCTCTCCGTTGATGATCAGGCGGATTTCAGCCACAGAGATCCAGGGAGCGCTCTGAACCTGAATAGAGATTTTCGTATTCCCTTGACCTTGAATCGTGGTCTCCCCAGAAGTATGTGTATCGTTGATCGTGAATTCGACCAGAGGACCATTGCTGACAAAAGATCGACCCTCTTTTATCGCTCGGAAAAGAGAATCCCTATCCAGGTTATCCCCTTTTCCTCCTGGATAGAAAACATAGGTTCTGGAATACCCGGGTTCCTCCTTGTCGATGGAGTGGGCATCTGATGATCCGACAATCGGATAATAGTATCCCCGGTTGAGGAGATGGAGCCAGTCCTCGATCGCCACCTGGTTCGAGGAATAAAAATAGGGACCGTTCATCACCTCTAGAATGTCGAAAGACAGGCTAAAATGAGGTCCGACAAAAGAGGCAGAATCCATATCAAGTCGGTAATTGTTAAAATAACCGATATCGCCATCCCGGGGATGATTGACCTGAAGAAGAGCTTGAGTGTCATTTTTACGGCTGGCCTTAAAAAGCGGGATAACTTCGTCCGAAAGAGGCCAGATAGCCCCATTTCTCTCTTCCTCTTTTCTCCGGAGCAGAGGATAGGAATTGTAGTGGATCACTCCCTTGGTGGTGATTTCATTGCCCTTAGTGACAGATAAATAAAGGTTTAATCCGAGTTTCTCCAATGCGGGTTGATAATCTGTGATCGTGTTGTGATCCGAGGCTACGGCGACTTCGACACCTTCGGCAACAACAGATTTTATCCTTTCCGGGATGCTGACATATCCGTCAGACAAGTCCGTATGCATATGGGGATCGAAGGAGATGAGACCATCGGTCTTGATCACTTTGTCGATCTGAAAAACAATATCTTGGACCTTTCCCTCGAGGACTTCGACGACCTTTAGATCGACAGAATATTCCGGCCCGCGGGATGCGGTTAGGAGGTATGTCCCCAGAGGGAGTCTGACTTCCAGGCCTTCCTCTGGAGGAAAGCAGGAGTTCTTGAAATGTTCCCAGCTTCTGCCGCTTTGGATCGGATCCTCTGGTTCGAAGTAGGGAGTTCGGGTCGGATCCAGGCCGATAAAAGTGACCTTGCCCGGCACGAACTCCCCCTGACTGCTTCTGATCCTGACTTTCACTCTCTCTAAAGGAGGATTCCGGAGGCTGCAGGCGTTTTTTTCTCCTTCCTTCACGATGAGATATTTTTCGACGACGGCTGGATAAAAATGGGTTTGGATCCTGTAGGCACCCGGAGGAAGGAGGATATCCAATTCAGTCATATTCCGCTGATAAGTTCGGTAAAAGAGCGAAGAAGAAACAGCATCCTTGATTATGACCTCCAAAGGTCCTCTCTCATGATCCATAAAATAAAGAAAGACGTTTTCCAATTTTCTGTTGAGTATCCCGTAGATATTCTGGAGGAGGCTGTTGATTTGGGTATGGATGAACAGCTTGTAGTGAAGCGTGTACTCTTCACCCGGAACTAAGGCTCCTGGTTCCGGTTCATCTTTTTCCTCTTCGGACTTGACCGGATTCATGTTCATCCAGCCCAAATAATGATCCTGTTTTTGGTAAATGCGGAAATTCAGATCCGGGTGCTTCGTTCGATGGAAAGGGCTGAAATAATACCGATGGTTAGGATCAAAATGTAGGAGATAATCGAAATCTTCCAAGGCTGTCTGACCTGTATTCTTAATAGTGGATCTGATGTCAATCTGACCTTTTTGGTACAGAAAATCATAGATTGTCTCTATCTCTGCCTTTTGATCATTTTTCCCCTTGTAGGATACGGAGGTCTTGAAGGTTATGACGCCTTTCTCCTGCCCTTCGACAGGCTTCAGGGTAGAATAGGTAAGATAATCTCTGCGCTCCAGAATTTTGATGACTGGAGACCCGAGGCTCAGATCACTCACCACATTCTCTCCAGCGGGCGCAAAACTGATGATACTGCCCATGGCGTTGGAGTTAGGATAGTTGAGCAGCCAGCTGTCGAGAAGTCTCGGGACTCCGCCGAGGAGAACCAGATACTGGTCATCGGAGAGGAGGATATCTCCTGGTTTCCAGATGGTGCAGAATTCTTCGGGCAGATCATCCGCGTTTTTTACGATTTTTATCTGGAACTCACTGCCCAGAAGAGAGCAAACGAGTAGAAAAAGGACGGCTATTATCAAAAATCGCTTTTTCATAGCATTCTCCTGAAAAAATCAGGTGTCTCTTCTGGAGTCATCTGTAAAAAAAATTACCTTATACTAAAAAAAGGACGAATTCAAATGATTTCTTTCCCCAAACCTTGCATTCCGAGCCGTTATTCCGATAAAATCTTTTTATCATATCCCCGGTTAAAACCAACTTCAAAAAATGAAAGAATTAGAGAGGATTCTCGAGATAAAAGGCAAGAAATTCCTGCTCAAAGTGGAACAGTCAGAAAACGCCAGCGATTACACCAAGTATGAAGAACTCCGGGAAGAGATATGGGGGGAACCGGTAGACACGCTCCCTGGGGATCGGAACATGGCTTGTCAGAATTTCTATAATGACGGCAGTGCTCTTTTCATAGCTGCTTATGTAGAGGATCAAGGGAGAGAGTTCATACAGGATAAAAGCCACTTCGTCGGCTTCTCGTTTGGATTTGTCGGTGTGGAGGATAAAACCATCGGTTTCCAGAGTCAAGACAACCTACTCTTCTACTCCCAGTACACCGCGATCAAAGAGGACTGGCAGAGTTATGGATTGGGAATCCAGATGAAGCAGTTCCAGAAGGAGATCGTGTTGAGCGTCTTCGGTGTTTTCTACATCACCTGCACCTACGATCCCTTGACTGGAATCAACGCCTACCGGAATATCCACCACTTTGGCATGGATGTCGTGGACTACAGAGAATCATGTTATATAGATTTTGGCGGGTATTTCAACCGAGCCGATGTGCCCTGCGATCGATTCTTCCTGAGTTGGGATTTGAAGAAGAAGATCCAACGGCCCGATTACGACTTAGACTTCTTGTTTCGCTCCGATCAACTGGCTCTCAGATCTCGGCTAGCTAAAGTTCACGGACAAAGCGGAGAGATCGAGCTTGAAGTCGTCGATGTTCTGAATCTCGACTTAGATCATGAATTCCTCCTGGTCGAGATACCCTATGATTTCTACCTGATGATCAGGGAAACAGATGTCGAAGACCAAGAAGTAGGGAACATTCCTTTAACCTGGCGGTTGAAGTCTCGGGAGGTGTTTCAGGCACTTTTTAAGAAAAAATATGAGGTCATCGATTTTCAATGTCTTAAGTGCCATGACCGCCGGCGGGATTTCTACGTCCTCGAGAAAAAAAACGGTTAACACCAGGGAATAAAACATGTAAAATAGGCTGAATTATGCCCGAAGATAATCAACTATTATTACAAAATGACTGATAAAAGAGCCCTGCTCGTCCTTGAGAACGGGGCTGTTTTTTCGGGAGAATCGGTCGGCTGCCCGGGGGAAGCCAGAGGGGAAATCGTCTTCAACACCTCGATGATGGGGTACCAGGAAATCCTGACTGATCCGTCTTACAAGGGGCAGATCGTGACTATGACCTACCCACTCATCGGGAATTATGGTTGCAACATCGAAGATGTGGAATCCTCTGGGCCTTGTGTCGAGGGATTTGTCTTCAAGGAACTTGCCTCGTATCCGTCGAGTTGGAGAAAGGGAGAGAGTCTTTCAGATTACTTAATAAGGAATGAGATCGTAGCCATTCAGGGGATCGACACCCGCCGGCTGACCAAGATGATCCGCACGGGCGGAGCTCAAAGAGCCCTGATCTCGACGACAGAAACAGATCCCGACACCCTGTTTCGACGCGCCCAGGACATTCCCTCGATCGTCGGCCAAGACCTGGTCAAGGAGGTTTCCACCGACAAGTCCTACAGATGGTCAGAAAGTCTTTACCACTGGCCTCGAGGCTTTCTCTCGAAGAAAAACTTTAAGCGCTTCGTGGTGGCCTATGATTACGGCATCAAGAGAAACATCTTGAGGAATCTTGTTGCCAACCAGGTGGATGTGTTAGTTGTCCCTGCCCTAACGCCTTGGGAGGACGTTCTTAAAATGAAGCCGGATGGTGTGCTTCTGTCCAACGGTCCGGGGGACCCGGCGGCAGTTCCGTATGCAGTCAAAAACATCCAGAATCTCATCGGAAAAATCCCGATCTTTGGCATCTGTCTCGGTCATCAGCTCCTGGCTCTTGCCTTGGGTGGAAAGACCTATAAACTCAAATTTGGCCACCGGGGAGGCAATCATCCGGTCAAAAACATCGAGACCGGAGCCATCGAGATCACCTGCCAGAACCATGGTTTTGCTGTCGATATCGAATCCCTCGAAGGATTGGCGGAATTGACCCACCTCAACCTGAACGACAGGACATCAGAGGGGTTGGCTTTAAAGGAAAAATATGCTTTTTCCGTTCAATACCACCCAGAGAGTTCACCCGGACCTCGAGATTCCGGTTATCTTTTTCAGGAATTTATCCGGATGATCGAGAATTTTAAAGGAAGAAAAAGTGCCTAAGCGCCAAGACATCTCCTCGATATTGATCATCGGCTCCGGCCCGATCATCATCGGACAGGCCTCCGAATTCGACTACTCGGGCACGCAAGCCCTTAAGGCTCTCAAGGAAGAAGACTACAAGGTCATCCTGGTAAATTCCAACCCGGCCACGATCATGACCGATCCCGAGTTTGCCGACCGCACCTACCTCGAGCCGCTGACCGGGGAGTACTTGGAGAGGATAATCGACAAGGAGGGACCGGATGCTGTTCTGCCCACTCTAGGGGGACAGAAGGCGTTAAACCTGGCCCTTGAACTCCATGAAAAAGGAATATTAGAGAAATACGACCTCCAGCTCATCGGAGTGGATACGGATTCCATCAGGAAGGCCGAAGATAGATTGCTCTTCCGTCAGTGCATGGAGAAGATCGGCCTCGAAATCCCGGCTTCGGGATACGTCTCGTCCATCAAAGAAGCTGAAGAGATCATCCGCGATATTCAGTTTCCTGTCGTGGTCCGTCCCTCATTCACGTTGGGCGGAACAGGGGGAAATATCCTCAAGAGTTGGGAGGATTTCAGAAGATACATCCCGCTGGCTTTGGCCATCAGTCCCATCTCTAAAGTCTTGATCGAGAAGTCGATCATCGGCTGGAAAGAATTCGAACTGGAGGTCATGCGGGATCGGAATGATAACGTGGTTATCATCTGTTCGATCGAAAACTTCGATCCGATGGGTGTCCACACCGGGGATTCGATCACCGTAGCTCCGGCTCAGACCTTGACCGACAAAGAATACCAGAGGATGAGGGATGCAGCGATCGCCATCATGAGAGAAATCGGAGTGGAAACCGGAGGGTCCAACATCCAGTTTGCCATCAACCCCACCGATGGTCAGATGATGGTCATCGAGATGAACCCCCGGGTGTCCCGCTCGTCTGCTCTCGCATCGAAGGCCACCGGGTTCCCGATCGCCAAGATGGCGGCTAAGTTGGCTGTCGGGTATTCGCTGGATGAGATTCTCAATGATATCACTAAGAAAACCCCGGCCTGCTTCGAACCGGCCATCGATTATGTCGTGGTCAAAATCCCTCGATTTGCGTTCGAGAAATTTCCGGAAGAAAAACCATCTTTAACCACCCAGATGAAATCTGTGGGAGAGACTATGGCTATCGGTCGGACCTTCAAGGAAGCCCTCCAGAAAGCCATCCGGTCTTTGGAAGTCGACCGCTGGGGAATGGAAGGGGAGCTGGAAACAAAAGAGGAGGTCAGCCTCGAAGACAACCTCTCTCAGCCGAACGCCGAGCGCCTCTGGCATATCGGAGACGCATTGAGAAAAGGACACTCTATCGAAGAAATCGCACGACTCACACAGATCGATCCTTTTTTTCTGTTTAACATCAAAGAGATCGTCGATTTCGAGGAGCGGCTCAAGTCTGAAAAGAATCAGCCGCTCCCAACAGATCTTCTCCTACGGGCCAAAGAGCTGGGATTTTCCGACCGGCGGATCGCTTCGCTCCTCGATTCGAGCGAAGAGGAGATAAGGACGCGAAGAGCGGAAGATAATATTCAGCCAGTTTGGAAAGTTGTCGACACCTGTGCCGGGGAGTTTGAGTCAGAAACTCCCTATTTTTACTCGACCTATGAGGAGGAGGATGAAGCCGAGAAAATTCCGGAGAAAAAAGCGATCATCCTCGGTTCAGGGCCGAACAGGATCGGACAGGGTATCGAGTTCGACTACTGCTGTGTGCACGGTGTTTTGGGATTAAAGGATTTGGGATACAAAGCCATCATGGTCAATTCCAACCCGGAAACCGTGTCCACCGATTATGACATCTCCGATCGTCTGTATTTCGATCCTGTCACGCTGGAGGACGTGATGTCAATCTATAAAAAGGAGAGTCCGGAGGGTATTATCGTCCAGTTTGGTGGGCAGACACCGTTGAAGATAGCCACAGGATTGTGGCGGAACGAGGCGCGTATCCTGGGAACGAGTTCTGATGCCATCGATCAAACAGAAGACCGAGAAAAGTTTGATCAGTTTCTGAAAAAGCTCAACTTACGGCGGCCGAGAAACGGGATGACCAAAGACATCGACAAGGCCATCGAAATCGCTGATCAAATCGGATATCCCGTTCTTGTCCGCCCTTCTTATGTGCTCGGTGGTCGAGCGATGAAAGTGATCCATGATGGAGAGGAGCTCGAAAAATATATCCGATCGATAGCAGAGTATTGCGCTCAGTACCCGATTCTCATCGATGAGTTCATCGAGAATGCTGTCGAACTGGATGTCGACTGCCTGTGTGATGGGGAGGATGTTTACATCGGCGGCATCCTGGAACATATTCAAGAGGCCGGGGTTCACTCCGGAGATGCGACCATGGTCGTTCCCCCCTATTTTCTTCCGGATAGTGTTATCAAGAAAGTCGAGGAACAGGTGGCATTGATGGCCAAAGAGCTGAAGATCATCGGCTTGATGAATGTCCAGGTCGCGGTCAAGGGCACTAAGATCTAT
>CAYGBF010000042.1:0-1802 GCA_964348035.1 uncultured Eubacteriales bacterium
TCGGCCCCCTCATCCCTGCCGAGAAGCACAGGATTTTTTAGCCAATCCCGGCAGGCGTCGATCCGTTTTTGGAGTGTGGAGGCATCTTGATAATCTTCCTCGATCATCTTTTCCATCAAGGCCACGTTACTCTGGATGTACTCGGCCATAACCTCTGAGTTTAAAGCCACCGTCCCGGCGGCAGCCGAACGCTCGGCTGTGGCATCGGTGAGTTCGTAGGCTTGTTCCACAGCCAGGCCGGGTAATCCTTCCATTTCCACTATCCGTCCGTTGAAAATATTCTTTTTATCTTTTTTCTCGACCGTGAGTAGGCCCTCTTTGATGGCAAAATAAGGGATCGCGTTAACCACATCTCTCAGGGTGATCCCTTCGTTGAGCTGTCCTTTGAATTTGACTAAAACCGATTCAGGCATGTCGAGCGGCATGAATCCGAGAGTCCCGGCAAAGGCGACCAGTCCCGATCCGGCAGGAAAGCTCAACCCGGTCGGGAACCGGGTGTGAGAATCCCCCGCAGTGCCCAGAGTATCGGGGATCAGCAACCGGTTTAACCAGGAGTGAATGACCCCATCGCCAGGCCTGAGGGAAACCCCTTTACGCTCGGTGACGAAACGGGAAAGCGAAGAGTGCATTCGGATATCGGAGGGCTTTGGATAGGCTGCTGTGTGACAAAAAGATTGCATGAAGAGCTCGGTTTGAAACTCCAGACAGGCCAATTCTTTGAGTTCGTCGGCGGTCATCAAGCCCGTCGTATCCTGAGAGCCGACCGTCGCCATTTTCGGCTCGCAGGCCGTCCCGGGTAAAATTCCTTCGACACCGCAGGCTTTGCCGACGATTTTTTGAGCCAGCGAATATCCCTGGTCCTGTCCGGCCGTGGGCCACTCCGCTTTGATAAAGAAATCCGGCTCTCCCAGGCCCAGAGTTTGGCGAGCTTTTTCGGTTAAGGTACGACCGATGATCAAGTTAAGGCGGCCGCCGGATCGGAATTCATCCGGGAGACTGGCCGGTCGGAAATCGAACGAGGTGATGGTTTTCCCGGATTCATCGAGAATCTTCCTGGACTGGGTGTCGAGGATGACGAGGTCCCCTGATTTTAGTTCAGCGACATCACATATGATCGGGAGTCCGCCAGAATCCTCCACGGTGTTGAAGAAAATCGGGGCGATCAGATTCCCGAAGACTACCCCCCCTCTCCGTTTGTTCGGGACGTACGGGATGTCCTCTCCGGTATGCCACATCAATGAATTGCAGGCTGATTTCCGAGAAGATCCCGTTCCCACCACATCACCGACAAAGACCACACGCTCTCCCTGGTCTCGAAACTTTTTTATGGTTTCGATCCCTCCGGGAAATCTTTTCTCGCCCCAGGAAAGAGCGTGCAATGGGATGTCGGAACGGCTCCAAGCGTGCTCGGCTGGGGAGAAGTCATCGGTGTTGATTTCGCCGTCAACTTTGTAGACGCGCAGCGTAAGAGTCTCTGGTAAAGGAGGCCGGGAGAGAAACCATTCTCCGTTTGCCCACGAGAGAAGGACATTTTTCGCCTGGGTATTGGTCTGGGCCATCTGAACCACTGTATCGAAGGCACCGTAGACGAGAATGATCTGTTTTAGGGCCTTGGCAGCTTCGTCTGCCAAATTTTCGTCCTCGAGGAGGATCAACAGCTGTTCGACGTTATACCCTCCGAGCATGGTTCCCAGAAGAAATACGGCCTTTTTCTTGGATACCACAGGCGAGGAAATTTGCCTCTGGGCCACCTTGGCCAGCCATTCCGCTTTGACTCGGGCTGCCGGATCAACGCCAGGAGA
>CAYGBF010000043.1:0-6417 GCA_964348035.1 uncultured Eubacteriales bacterium
TTTTTCGGTACTCTGCTCTTAAACTGGTAAACTGGGCCAGGGCAGCCAGTGCTGCTAAGAGCTGAGGCGGTTCTCCCAGCTGTTGATACAGATCCTGGACTCGAGCAAGAGCCTGGCCCACCTCTGGTGCGGCAAGCCCCTTTGTGGCTTGTAGCGGAACGGCAAGGTTGAGCTGGAGCATTATTTCCTGCTGTGCCCGCTCAGGAGTATCGGGAAGTGTTTCGAGGAAGTTTAGACATTTTTTCAAATGGGTTATCGCCTCCTGGTGAGCAGAAAGTTGTGAAGCTTTCTGCCCGGCTTTCTGAAGATATTCTATCGCCTTTGGCACGATTCCGGCTTCCTCGAAATGTCTGGCCAGTTGGACAGAAATTTTCCCTGCTTGATCTCCGTAGAGCGACTCGAGGATATTCCCGACTTCTTCATGAAGATGCGCTCTTTCCACCTCATCCAGGCTGTTATACAGATAACGCTGGAACAAAATATGCTGGAACAGATAAAGAGAGAGACGCCGCTTTTCCAGATGCCGGATACCCTTGGCCGAAACCAGATGATGGCGTTTGTCCAGTTCGCTGCTTAAGAGTCTGACCAACTCTCGAACTTCGGTATTCTTTAAACGGGCGACCACCTCAGCCGTAAATTCTTCTCCTTCTACGCTGGCCAGGGTTAAAATATCCCGCAGTTTCCCTGTCAACCGGCTGATGCGCTCCTCGACAACCGCATCCACCCGGGCGGGAAGGGCATCCCAGTTCAACTCAGGTCCTTCAACCCACCGGTCTTTTTCGTCCTTGACCAGAACCCCACGGTCCTGCATATCCCGGAGTAATTCAACAGTGAAGAGGGGATGTCCTTTCGTCTGTTTGAAGAGGAAGTCCCGGAATGAATCTCCCAATTGGTTCGGTTCGGTATCTATAAAAGCATCTATAAACTGTCGGCTCTCCGTCTTCCCCACTTCCAATTCGATGTCCCCGAAGTCCCGCTTAAACTCATGAATAACCGGATCAAGAGGATGGCGCTCCTCACCACGCCCCAGAGCGAGTTCTCCAGGACGGAAGGCGCCGATGACAAGAACTGCACTTCCCTGTATCCGGCGGCCCAGATGGAACAGCAGACTGGCCGAACCCGCATCCATCCATTGGAGGTCATCCAGAAACAGAAGCAGCGGTTTTTCTCGGGCCAAATTCTGGAGCACGCGTGTGTACTGTTCGAAAAGGCTGCTCTGCTGTAGTTGGGAATCGACGGGAAGTGCGGCTTTTCGCTCCACCAGATTCTTCAAACTGGCGATCCAATTTGCCGGTCCTGAAGAGTATACCTCACTCCGGGAAAGGAGAGCTTGTCCAGGAACGAAAGTGTTAATCAGATCATGACCATTATCCATTATGGATTTGACAGCGAGGGGAAGAAGATTCCAGAGGCGTGCGGCATGCTCTTGAGTGATGAGGCCAGCCGTCCACTTGGCTTCCACATCGCCGGTGAGAAGTGTCAGTAACTCGATGAAAGGAAGATAGGGATCGCCGATTCCTGTCTGGGCATTGCATTTGCCGCCGGCCATGACGAGTTCAGGGTGAGCCTCTTGAGCCTGTCTGGAAAACTCCTGGATGAGGGCTGTCTTGCCGCTGCCTGCCTCGCCGGTGACGAATATAACCTGTCCCCGGCCGGTGATGGCCTTCTCTAACAAATTATTAAGGCGTTCCAGCTCCTGCATTCGGGCCACAAAGACAGGTCTTATCACCTCCACCTCAACGGCATCCTCGGCAAGAAAAGCGGGAACCTGAGGCTCAGGAAGAGTAATGACAGTCGAAAGGCCTTCTTCCACCGCTTGAAATTCAGCCAGAAGTTCCTCGACTGTTTGGAATCGATCCTCTCTATCCTTCTCCATTGACCTCAGGATAATGGCGTTTATTTCTTCTGATATCTGGCTGCTCAGTTCCCTCGGGGCGATAGGAACCTCAGTTTTATGTTTCATGGCTATACTTACAGCTGTTTTTCCCTCAAAAGGAACTCTCCCGGTGACCATTTCGTACAGGACAACACCCAGCGAATAGATATCAGAGCGGTGATCAATCTCTTCCCCCTCCGCTTGTTCGGGAGACATGTAATCCGGGGTTCCGATCAGCATACCTGCTTCTGTGAGTCCTTGAACCTCAAGGGAACGGGCTATCCCAAAATCCATGATATGGGCATTTCCCTGTTTGTCGATCATGATGTTCTGGGGCTTCAAATCTCGATGCACAACCCCTAGTTCATGGGCCTCTGCCAATCCCTCGCAGACCTGCCTGGCTAAGGCTATCGCTTTCCCCTCTGAAAACTGTCCTATTCTCTTTATCAGGCTCTTTAAATCCTCCCCAGCCACGTATTCCATGGTAATAAAGTAGGTATCGTCTGCCTTATTGAGGTCATACATCCGGCAGACATTCTTGTGAGTCACTTTCCGGGCCAGCTTCAGTTCATTCCGGAAGCGATCGATCGTCGATTCATCAGAAGCGATCTCAGGGCTTAAAAGTTTTAAAGCCACCTCTTCGTTTATTTCTTTATCCAGAACCTTGTAGACTCTTCCCATACCTCCCCGTCCCAACTCCTCAAGAATCTTGTATCTTCCGGCAAAGGTGCTGTCCTTCACTAACACTTGGGTGGGGACTTTGAGGGTCTTGGTAAAGGAAGCGGGGGGAGCTTCGGGTATATCCAAAAGGGTCCCGCATTCAGAACAAAAACGGGAAGTTTCAGGATTGTCAGAATGACAATCCGGACATTTTCGGGCCATTCCTGTCCCTCCCAGCTAATTCGAGGCAAGGATATCAATAATAAAGATCAGAGTCAAACTGATTTTGAAATCATTATTTAATGAGGAGTCAAAGCCTGTAGAAAATTATGCACATCTCTACTGAGCTTATCTTTAACTGAAAACTAAACAGGCGATATTTATCTACTCAAGGACATGGATGTTCTTCGCCCGGCACATCTCTTTGAGTATCTTGGGCCAGACAGTGACGCTGACCTCTCCCAAGTGGGCTGTCTTGAGGATGTACATGTATGTCCGGGATTGCCCGATACCACCTCCGATCGTTAGAGGAAGGTCTCCGTTGATGATGCCCTGATGATAGGGGAATTCCAGAAAATCCAGTTGACCGCTCATTTCCAGCTGCTTCTTGAGCGTCTCGGCGTTGACCCTGATTCCCATCGATGTCAGCTCATGCCGACGCTTGGTCACATGATTCCAGACGAGGATGTCACCGTTCAGGCCCCGCATCGGTCTTCCGTCCTTGGACACAGTTTCTGTGATCCAATCATCATAGTCAGCCGCCCTCATCTCGTGGGGATAGCCGTCCTTCAACGGATAACCAACACCGTAGATAAATACGGCCGGATATTTCTGGAGGACCTCGGTCTCACGCTGCTTCCTGGGTAGGTCAGGGAACATATCGAGAATATCCTCGGCATGCAAAAAAGTAAGTTCCTCGGGCATGTTCGGATATTTATCTGTTTTTAGCTGAGGAAACATCTCCTGGACATGGAGCTCGGCTCCTCTGAGCACTTTCCAGATCTTCTTGACGATCTCAGTCAGGAAATCCAGGTTGCGCTGATCTTCGGTGATGACCAACTCCCAGTCCCACTGGTCGACATAAGCGCTGTGGTCATGGTCCAAGAAATAATCCTTCCGGACAGCCCTCATATCGGTATTCAGGCCTTCGCCAACACCCATACCAAACTGTTTCAAGGCCACCCTTTTCCACTTAGTGGCAGCCTGCACGACTTGGGCGTCGACGGGATTCTTTTCTTAGTCGTTGGAAATATGGAACTGGATAGGAGTGCGGGAACCATCCCGATCCAACATATCGTTCACACCGCTCTCGATGTCGACGATAAGAGGAACAGTGACCATGATGAGGTTGAGTTCCCGGCACAGATTTTCTTCGATGTAGGTCTTCACAGCAGAGATGGCCTGCTGCATCTCTTTTCGCGGCAGGAGAGCACTGTAATCTGTCGGCAGGATCTTCTCTAACTCGACATAATCACCGATGCCCGGACTCGCCAAGTCCGCCTTTTTGTCTTGTTCTGTCATTTTTCACCTCGTATAATTTCTTAGTTGCATTTGGTTATATTTGCGAAGGAACGTAATCTAAAGGCTTTTTAGCATTTTATCAAGGAGACGGATTCAATCTTCCTTTAAAGATTGTTACACTCTCCTTTTCCGAAAAAATCGCTGGATGAGAGCCAACAAAATATAAAGAGGACCGTAAACGCCGGCCGCAACAGAGGTGAACCCGATGTTACTCCCCTGGAGCAATCCCACCCAGAGTCCGAATTGGTTGTCGGTGATGAGATAAGTCCAGGTCGAGGAAGGGCCTCTGATTCCTTGTTTATCCAAGTCTATTCCAGCCTCTGAAATCGTTAAGGAACAAAAACTTTTGGGGATCGCTTCCTCTATTTTATGTTCTAGTTTTAGGAATTCGCTGTCGACAATTTTCAAGAACTCACCGACCGGTGATTGGCCGCCCACGCTTATCAGATGGATGCCTTCCCGGACATCGGCTACCAGGGCCAGGTGTTCGGCCCAACAGCGATCGATCTCGTACAGGGTGATGCGTTTCTCTATCGCTCTTAGGCGATCAGTCCCCATTAATGAAGCCAGCTTGGCATAATGTTCTGGAACCTTCCTGACCAGGACGTCCATCCGCCGTCCATCGGTCAGTATCTGCTGACGTCGACGCTGGATCAAAGCCCGTTGTTTTTCCACCAGATGCGAATACTTCCAGAGTGTTTTCCGGATCTCGAAGTTCTGGCCTTCTACGATGCGCTGTTCTCTGGCGATCTCGCCCCTGACGACGGGACTCTCGATCGGAACATCCTGTTTCAGAGACTGGAATTTCCTGGGGAAGAGATTCTTTATCCCGTATCGCTCGATCAGATCATCCTCGAGGCTGAGGAAGAATCGGGAAGCCCCCGGGTCTCCCTGGCGTCCGGCCCGCCCGCACAGCTGGTGGTCGATCCTGAGACTCTCATGCCGGTTGGTGCCGATGACGTATAGTCCACCGAGGTTGACGACTTCGTCCCGTTCTTGTTCTGTGTTCCCTCCCAACTTGATATCGGTCCCCCGGCCGGCCATGTTGGTGGAGATGGTGACGGCTCCGGGTTTACCTGCCTGGGCGATGATTCGGGCTTCCAGTTCGTCGTTTTTGGCGTTGAGAACCTGACAGGCGATGCCCTCATCTTCAAGCACCGAAGCCAGCTCTTCCGACTCCTCGACACTGGCAGTCCCGACCAGGATAGGCCTTCGGCGAGAATGGTGTCGTTTTATTTCTTTGATTAAAGCCTGAGTTTTAGCTCGCTTGTGCGTGAAAATCACATCGGGATAGTCTATCCGGATACAGAGTCGGTTGGGAGGAACGACAAGAACTTTCAGGCTGTAAAACTGGAAGAGCTCCTCGGCAGCGGGCCGAGCCGTGGCCGTCATCCCACAGATTTTCGGGTAGAGCTGCAGAAAGTGCTGCAAAGTTATCGACCCCAGGACCGAACCTCCTGAACCCGACCGGAGTTTTTCTTTGGCCTCGACAGCAGCCTGGAGGCCATCCGGCCAGTGACGGTCCTCGACAACGCGTCCGGTGAACTCGTCCACGATCTCGATTATTCCATCCCGTACGATATAATCGATATCCCGACGAAGTAAATACTCCGCATGGAGGGCTTGATTCAACTTCGTCAACAGATCAAGATTCCCGTCAGCATGAAGGTTGACACATCCGAGAATGTCTTCACACCGCCGCAGACCCGAATCTGTAAGGCAGATATTTCTTCTCCCTTCATCGGTCTCGAAATCAATTTCTGGTTTGAGGCATTTGACGATCTGGGCAAGATGGCCAGGATCTGCTTTTGGTTTCGTCGTGCTTCCGGCTATGACAAGCGGGATGCGGGCCTCATCGATCAGGGTGGAATCTGCTTCGTCGACGACGGCAAAGTGAAAATCGCGATGGACGAGATCTTCTTTCTCGTAGCAAAGATGGTCTCGAAGATAGTCGAATCCGGCTTCCTTGGCTGTGGCATAGGTGATGTCGGAGGCGTAGGCATTTTTCCTCTCATCAGGAGACAATCCCTCCTGGATACAGCCGACACTCAGTCCTAGGAACTCATAAACAGGCCCCATCCACCCGGTATCCCTCCGGGCCAGGTAATCATTGAAGGTCAAGACATGGACTCCTCGGCCGTTCAACCCATTCAAATACGCCGGAAGAACGGCCACCAGAGTCTTCCCTTCGCCGGTGTTCATCTCGACGACGTTTCCCTCGTGCATGGCAATTCCAGCCATGACCTGAACATCAAAAGGTCGGAGGCCCACCGTCCGCCAGGCCGCTTCCCGCACCAGAGCAAAAGCCTCGACCAGCAGGTCTTCCAAACGGATTCCCGAGCGGGCCTGTTGTTTCAGCC
>CAYGBF010000044.1:0-1737 GCA_964348035.1 uncultured Eubacteriales bacterium
TCGAAAATCGATGCCGTATTTACGAAGGAAGTGAGGATCCTTTAAAGTGGCCTGAGAATCTGAGATCCGCTCTCTCAAATTTTCCAGGCGTTTGTCACGAAAGCAAAAAAGCTCCCTGACACCTATTATCGTCACGAGACCTTTGAGTTGTTCACAAAACGGCTGAAAGCCTGAAGCCTGTTTTTAGATTCCTAGCAGTCGCTTTTTGAGCTCCTCGTTGGCCGTTAATTCCTCGGCTGTCCCTTCATGAGCGGTTTTTCCGTCATCCAGAACATAGACCCTGGAACAGATGCGCAAGGCCAAAATCGAATTCTGTTCCACTAAAATGGTCGTTATATTCGTTGAGGCCAACTCTTCGATTATGTTTATCACTTCACGAACAATGAGCGGAGCCAGTCCCTCGGACGGTTCGTCCAACAAGATCAGATCGGGATTACCCATCAGGGTTCGGGCGATTGAAAGTATTTGCAGCTCGCCACCCGACAGGGTCTCTCCCTTCTGCTTAAGAAGCTCCTTGAGCTTTGGGAAATGGTGAAATACCCGGTCAAGGTCCCACTCTTGGTTTTTGCCACCTCCCTTTTTTCTCGCGATCTCGAGGTTCTGCTGAACCGACAAGGTGGGAAAGATCCGTCGATTATCCGGGACCCAGCCAACCCCTAACTCCGCTATGACGTTGGTCGGCAGGTTGGTGATATTCTGTCCTTTGAAGGTGATTTTCCCCGTTCTGACCGGTGTCAGACCAAGAATGCTCCGGAGCGTGGTCGTCTTTCCAGCGCCGTTGCGCCCCAGAAGGGCTACAGATTCTCCTTCCAGGACCTTTAGATGAACATCGTGGAGGACGTGGGCCTCCCCGTAAAACGAATTTATCCTATCAACATCCAGGATGGGCAGTGGTGCAGACGTCAATCTATTCCTCCTAGGTAGGCTTCTTGCACTTGATCATTGGCCTTGATTTCTTCAGGAGACCCTTTGGCGATGACCCGGCCCTGATGCAATACGGTAATGGTATCGGAAATGGTCAGGACAACATTCATATCATGCTCAATTACGACAACGGTGAGGCGTTCGGAGATTTTCTTTATGAACTCTTTAATGCGCTCGGTCTCCGAAGAGGGAAGCCCGGATGTTGGTTCATCCATTAACAGTAATTTTGGCTGTGAGGCCAGGGTGATTCCGATCTCCAGGATCCGCTTGTTGCCATAGGAGAGCTCCTTGGTAGGGATATTCTTATCCGAAGCCAGGCCGATCTCGGCAAGAACCGTTTCTGCCTCCTGGTTTATGTCATCGAAATATTTAGTGGATCGAAGAAAATGGAACCCCTTTTTCTTGCGCGATTGAACCGCCAACCGAATATTTTCAAATGCCGATATTTCGTTGAATATGTTGAGCACCTGAAAGGAACGCGCTATGCCAAGATCGACGATCTTGTGGATTGGCCAGCCAGTAATGTCCTCCTCCTGGAACAGAATTCTACCACTGTCGGGCTTATACAACCCTGTCATAATGTTAAAAAGGGTCGTTTTCCCTGCACCATTGGGTCCGATAATGGAGGCGATGGCTCCCTCTTCGATCTTGATGCTGATGTCCTGGTTGGCTATTAGCCCGCCGAAGTGTTTTTCAATATTTGCCGTCTCAAGAATGGCCATCGGTCAAGCCTCCTCCAAAACTTCTTCCCGTCCGCTCGTCTGGCCCACCCTGAAGTAGCCAAGGATCCCCTCAGGCAGGAAAAGGATTATA
>CAYGBF010000045.1:0-2858 GCA_964348035.1 uncultured Eubacteriales bacterium
AAAAGAGGAACGCGGCATCTACAAGACCCTGGACGGCGGGAAAACATGGGAGAAGATCCTGTACGTCGATCAAAACACGGGTTTTGCCGATTTGGCCATCGACCCGGAGGACAGCCTCATTCTGTACGCTGCTGCTTACGAGCACCGCCGACTTCCGTATCATTTCACCAGCGGCGGTCCGGGGAGTGGGCTCTACAAAACCACAGACGGCGGAAAGACGTGGCAGCACCTGACAAAGGACCTTCCCGAAGGGATTCTGGGCCGAATCGGAATCGCCGTCTCTCGGAGTAAACCAAGCGTTGTCTACGCCTTGATCGAGCATGAAGAGGGAGGGATCTGGCGTTCTGAGGACAAAGGCCAAACCTGGAAAAGGACATGTGATACAAAGACCTACAGACGAGTCAATTTTCGTCCTTTCTACTACAGCCAAATCAGAGTCGATCCGACAGATGACAAAGTTGTCTATGTCTTTTCAGGAGGCCTGTTCGTCTCTAAGGATATGGGAAAGAAATTCAAGCCTATCTCGGGTGGAACACATCCCGACCATCATGCCCTCTGGATCAATCCTGCCAATCCTCTCCATCTGATCGACGGCAACGACGGTGGCATCGACATCTCCTACGACGGCGGAAAAAATTGGCACGGCGTTCAGAAGATGACCTTGGCCGAGGTCTATCATATCGGTTATGACATGAGAAGACCGTACTATGTCTACTGCGGTCTTCAAGATAACGGCAGTTGGGGCGGCCCGAGTGCCACCTACGACTCGAAAGGCATCCAGAACAGCGATTGGTACATGATCGGCGGCGGCGACGGCTTCTTCACCCAAATCGACCCTACCGACCACAACATCGTCTACAGCAACTGGCAGATGAACGGGCTCTACCGTCATGACCTGAGAATCCGGAGGAGCAAAACCATCAGACCCTTCGCTTCACTCCAAGAGACTCCTTTCCGGTTCAACTGGAACTCTCCGATTCACATCTCGCCTCATGACCCAAGAACCATCTACACAGGGGGAAATTATCTGTTCAGGTCCACGGATAGGGGACATTCTTGGGAAATCATAAGCCCCGACCTCACCACGAACGATCCCCAGAAACAGAAAGACTCCGGTGGGCCGATTACCCCTGACAACACTGGGGCTGAGATGCACTGTTCGATCCTGACAGTGGCGGAATCACCGGTGGAGAGGGATGTTATTTGGGTGGGAACTGATGACGGCAATGTCCAGATAACCCGCGATGGTGGAAAAACCTGGCGAAACGTCGTCAAGAATATCCCCGGTCTGCCACCGAACACCTGGTGTGCATGCATAGAGGCCTCGCATTTCCAAAAAGGCAAAGCGTACGCGGCTTTCGACGGCCACCGCCATGATGATTACGGGACCTATGTATACAAAACCTCTGATTACGGAAAAACGTGGACAACGCTCAAAGCCAACCTCCCGTTTGGCTGGACTCATGTGATCCGGGAAGACCCTTTTAACAAGAATCTCTTGTTCGTCGGGACTGAATTCGGGGTCTACGCTACATTGGATGACGGGAAGAGCTGGTTTTCTTTGAATAATAACCTGCCGACCGTGGCGGTGCGGGATATCGCCATCCATCCTCGGGATAGAGACTTGATCATCGGTACTCACGGCCGCGGGATTTGGATCTTGGACGACATAACTCCCTTAGAAGAGATGACAGAAGAGATCCTCGCTTCCGAAGGCCAGCTCTTTACGATTCGGCCGGCGGCCGCTGTGTTCCTTTCCTCAAGAGGAGAGCCCTACTCCAAACCTGTGTATGCAGCTAAGAATCCCGACTACGGTATGGGAATCAATCTCTATCTGAAGGATAAACCTAAGGACAGACCAAAATTACACATCATAGACAAAGAGGGCGTGATCTTTTTTGAAGCCAAGCTACCCACAAAAAAAGGACTCCAGAGATTCCTCTGGAACCTGCAGTACATACCGAAGACAAAAGAGGGAAAAACGATTAAACCCGGGTTGGCAGGATTTGTCGCGGCACCGCTAACCTCGCCAGGAGCGTACAGGATAAACATTTCTGTGGATGAGAAAACCTACGAAAAGACTGGAGTTGTACTTCCTGATCCTCGTTTCCAGATGAGCCCTGAAGATAAAGCGGCCCAAGTCGAAGCCCTGACTGAGCTCATCATCGTGTCCAAGAAGATGGGATTGGCGATCACCTCGGCCAAGAATATCCGGAGAGAGCTGGATAAATTTCATAAAAATCAAAAGGAGAAACAGGACAAAAACGAACAACTCATCCAAGCTGTCAAGGATTTTGACAGTCAATTTTTCAAAATCGAGGATGCGGTCGTCCCGAAGCCGTTCGGCACAAGAGGAACCAGGGAAATGGCTCTCAAAGGAGGATCCCTTTCCCAAGTGATCATCTCTTTGGCAAGCTCAATCTCTGGCTACCCCTCTGCTCCTTCCCAGACAGATCGGAAACAACTCCAGGAATTATCCGAAGAAGTGGATAAACATGTCGAGAAGCTCAACACTCTCATCCAGACAGACCTTGCAGAACTGAACGCGACTTTGAAAACCGCAGGTATGAAACCTCTCAAGGTTCCAAAAGAAGTTAAGTTAGATATTGAATTCAGGTAGAGTCGAAATACTGTAGCTGCGGGCATCAGAGAGCATAATCTTCCGAAGCCTCATTCTAATATCCTCTTCCAGAAGAGAGGACGGTGGCTGCTGGAGCAGTCGCTCCACCTCCACCGAGGCTCTTTCGGCGCTGGATTTTTTCCCCAGAGCGAACCAGGAATCATAGGTGTCGCGGTCAGCGATCTTGGGGAAAGTGTGTTCCTGCCTGTACCATTTTTTTGTATGGGGAAGGGAGAGG
>CAYGBF010000046.1:0-1988 GCA_964348035.1 uncultured Eubacteriales bacterium
TGGGTATCCCCTACAGTAGAGAGTCCCAACAGCAGTCCTGCTCCACCGCTGCACATGAATGAACAGGCCGGAATCAGCTTCGTAATGAAGTCCCGTCTGCTTGTCCTTGTCAAATTACATTGTTCCATTGTCTCCTCCAAATAATTTTTGATACATCCTATGATAATAATACGTATGAAATCACTTTAAGTTGTGCGGCCTGCCCCCCTCATATCGATCCAGCATTTGAGCAATATTTTAGTTGGAATTTTTGCGCCCTTGATGGCACCATCCTGACAGGCAATGTGTGATAATACTCCTTATAAACACGATCCTCACACGATCAATAAAAATCTCTCCACATTCTACAACTCTTTGGCAAAAATATTCCTGAAATAAATCGGTGAGCGGCTGTCGTGGTTCTGTAAACCTATGTATCCTTCAACAGCAAAATCCTTGATCTTTCCCCGCGGTTCAGCATCCCAGTCAACGACCATTTTTCCGTTTAACTCAATATTCAGGTGATTTCCTTTGAAGGTAATCCTTAGATGGTTCCATTCGCCTGGGGCTTTGAAAGCATCGATGCGGGGCGGCTCAGCATCATATACCGCTCCTGTCTTATGAATACCCTTGCCGGCGTCATTAATCTGAATCTCGAAGGAATGATGAATGTAATCATCATTTGTGGGCATCTCAGGAACTCTTACAAATATTCCTGAATTTGTGAACTCATCCGCACACTTGAAGTCCAGTTCGAGGACAAAATCTTTGTACTTTTTGGCGCTGTACCAGAAAAGGCCCATGCCTCCCTGGCCTTTCAGGATCCCGGTTCTTTGATCAAGATCGAAGTAGCCGGGGCCATAATGGTTCCAGCCGTGCTTGGAGAATCTCCCGTGGCGCCACTCGAGGATTTCCTCGTAGTCCTTGAAATAGGTGATGCTCTTTATGTATTCCATCCCTTTTTTTATGGACGGTGAAGGGTTATCGACCTCATCCGGGTTTTCATGCTCTATGGACAGGTAGCCGCGAAAATTCTGCCGGGTCAGTTCAGCAAGGATATCCCGGATATTTGCCTTGCCCTGTCCAAAAGGAACATCGTAGGTGCCTTCAGTGCCGTAGTCACTGCGGTCTTTGAGATGAACATCCAGGATGCGTCCTTCGAGAAGCCTGAGGGCTTCTAAAGGATTAAGAAGACCACGCATCCAGTGGCCTGTGTCCGCGCACGACCCGATGCGCCCATCGAGCCCTTTGACATGTTTGAGAACGGCCTCGGGCCTGGCGTATTTTGAAGGCTCAGGGTGATTGTGGAGGGCGATATTGATGTTGTGCTTCTTGACCATCTGCTCGATAAGGGAAAAATCATCATATTCTGGTTCAGTGACTATGGTTTGAATGCCCATCTTACTGGCAAACTCGAAGACTTTGCCCATGCTTTCCTGGTTGTTTTCAAAGCCGACTACGCCGTAGCTGACAAGAGAAAGACCCTGGTCCTTTAACCAGCTTTTTACGAGTTTTATCTGGTCCTCGTTGAGGTTATGGTCAAATTGAACATCGGGCATATCGCTGTGGAGAGCCTGTCCCGGATAGGGCTGCAGGTATTTAATCCCCAGCTCCTTGACTTTTTGTAATGTCTCATAGAACGTGAATTTCCTGAAGGTCCAGCACTGGACTGCGACCGGAAACTCCCTTATCCTGACTTCCTGATAATTCGTGCTGGCAACGGCTTCTTTGACACTTGATATATCCTGTTCAGAAATCCCCTTTTGACCTTCTGTTCCGTAACATCCAGAAAGAGAAAAGGCCAAAAAAACCGTGAATAAGCAGATAAGACATTTCATCATCTCTCCTCCTCCTTAAATAAAATCTTTAGGTCTTTTTCGGGTTCCATTCTCCTTTGGCCACGGCCGGGACGAATGAATCAAGGTTGGGCGGCGGGAAGGGCAGTGTCTTTTCCTGTTCGGCGCTCATATAGGCGGTCATCAAGAGTTCGGTGACATTCAGACCATCAC
>CAYGBF010000047.1:0-2984 GCA_964348035.1 uncultured Eubacteriales bacterium
TTAAGTGGCGCCTTTGTCCTGGCGGAAAGCGAAAGGCCCTTTACTATTGATGATTGCTTCAAAATCAAGGAGATCTCAGACATCCAAATATCACCTGATGGGGAAAAAATCACCTTTGTAAAGAAGGAAATTATTCCTGATCCAAAGAAGAAAGGAGAACAGAAGCCAAAACAGGATATTTATCTATTAATCCTTGCCGATAACAGTATCTACCGGCTGACGAACCACGAGGAGGATTCCTTCCATCCGCGCTGGTCGCATGATGGGAGATACCTGTATTTCCTATCGAAAAGGACAGCAAAAACACAAATTTGGGCTCTGGATATGGAAAGGGGAGGCGAAGCCTCTCAAATCTCGGATTGGAAACCGGGGATTCAGAGTTTTGCCTGCTCGCCCGGTTCTGACAGCATCACTTTCGTCTCGGCCGATCCCAAAGAAGACAAAGATACTAAGAATGGGGAGGATAAGAACAAAAATGATCCCTATGTGATCACGCGGACAAGCTTCCTTTATGATGGGAAAGGATATTTCGGAGACCCCAGAGACTGGAGCCACGTTTGGGTGTTTTCCCCTAAGAACTCTGATGATCCCAAAAAGATCTCCGATGGCAATTTTGATGACCGTAGCCTCGAATGGTCGCCAGACGGGCAGCACATCGCCTTTGTTTCTAACCGGACAGGAGACGACGATAATAATGATAACGATGATATCTGGATCGTTTCCTCAGAGGGAGGAGATGTTAAACAGCTCACGACAAACATCGGCTCTGATGGATCCCCCCTGTGGTCACCGGACGGAAAATACATCGCATATATCGCAAACAAAGAACCCAACAACCTGTACAAACTGAATAGACTTTGGGTAACTCCTGTTTCTGGAGGAGCGCCTCGATGCCTTACAGCGGATTTAGACAGGGCCATCACCCGAATCTTATGGGGTCCTGACAGCCAATATCTCTACGGACTCGTCCCCGATAAAGCTCGTGTCCACGTGTACAGGTTTGATCCCAAATATGGAAAATATTCCAAAATCATCGTAGGGGAAAGACGGCTCTATGATCTCAATCTTTCAAAGAACGGAGACTTTTTTGCGTTCAGTTCTGAAGATAACGATCATCCTCCTGAGATTTTTACGGCTGCGGTGGACGGGAGTCGAATCCGGCAAAGAACCTGGCTTAATAAGGGATTATTGGAGGGAGTAAAGAAGGGAAAGACAGAGAGGATCTCATTCAAGAATCCTGATGGACAAACAGTTGAGGGATTTGTCTTGAAGCCTGCGGACTTCAATCCAGAAAAAAAATATCCCTTGATTCTCAAGATTCACGGCGGCCCGCAAGGCACGGATGGGAACTATTTTTCAGCAGAAGGACAGTGGTATGCGGCCAACGGGTACATTGTGCTCTGGGTTAATTACAGAGGAAGCTCAGACTACGGAGAGGCTTGGCAGGAGGCCATTGCGGTGAATTGGTATTTTAAGGAGTACGACGATTTGATGGCGGCTGTGGATCACATGTGCCGAGAGGATTATGTTGACTCAGAAAGGTTGGGAGTGACGGGATTGAGTTATGGGGGGATTATGACAACCTGGATTGTAGGACACACGGACCGTTTTGCGGCGGCCGTTGCGGAAAGATTCGTCGTCGACAATTTCAGCAGTTATGGCGTTGACGATTCAACACTCTGGTGGGAAAAGGACCTGGGTTTACCTTACGATGAGGAGAATTTCCGGCTTTACAGGAAGACCTCGCCAATCTCTTATATCAAGAATTGTAAGACACCGATTTTGCTCATCCAATGCATGGAGGACCACCGCTGCCCACTTCCCCAGGCCCTGCAGTTTTATATGGGATTGAAGAAACTCAAGAAGGCCGAGACTCAGCTTATCCTGTATCCTCGGGAATCCCATGGAATACAAGAGATAGCTCATCGAAGAGATCGTCTTAGAAGGATTGTTGACTGGTTCGATCGTTATCTAAAAAAATAAACGGAGAACATGATGAAGCTTGTTGACAAAGTCGCCTTGATAACTGGAGGAAATTCAGGAATCGGGAAGGCCACAGCCATCCTGTTCGCTCAAGAGGGAGCAAGGATCTGTATCACAGGCCGCGACGAGCCGAGATGCCAAGAGGTGGTAAAAAAAATCAAAGAAAAAGAGGGAAGAGAGGCCATCTATGTCTGTGCCGATGTCCGCGATTCGGAAGAATGCAGAAGGACAGTGGAGAAGACATTAGAGGCCTTCGGCCGTTTGGACATCCTCTTCAATAATGCAGGCGTGTATTTCCCGAACAATGTTCTAGACTGCTCGGAGGAAGAGTGGGATCTTACGATCGATATCAACCTCAAGGGAACATTCTTGATGTCAAAGTTCGCTCTATCTCCGATGATCGAACAGAGAAGTGGTGTTATCATCAACAACGGATCAGGATGGGGGATCGTGGGGGGTAACGAAGCCGTTTCTTACTGCGCTTCCAAAGGGGGTGTTGTTCTGATGACGAAGGCCATGGCCATCGATCACGCCACCCAGGGCATCCGTGTTAATTGCCTCTGTCCCGGAGATGTAAAGACCCCGATGCTCGATGAAGACGCAAAGAAGCGCGGGTTGACATGGGAAGAATACCACGAGAAAGCCGTAGCGCAGCGTCCGATGGGCCGGATCGGAACTCCAGATGAGATTGCCAAAGCCGCCCTTTTCCTAGCTTCGGATGACTCTTCTTTCATGACAGGGGCAACACTCGTGGTCGATGGAGGAGGGACCGCAGACTAGCGCTTTCGTATGATTCTCTGTAATAGCGAATTCTCTCCCAATACCCTACAGGGAACCTGAAAAGAACAACGCGGCTGCAGTGTACAACCTTCTGGCCATTATAACATCATCTGTTTTTATGCTTTCCTCGGGGGAATGCGCATAATTCAACTCACCCGGTCCCCAGATGATCGAAGGGATTTTTGCCTCCCTTGATATCAGTGCCGCATCTGTCCAAGCCG
>CAYGBF010000048.1:0-2392 GCA_964348035.1 uncultured Eubacteriales bacterium
CTTAGAAGAACACCCTAAAGCGAAAAAAAGAAAATCAGAAATTCTGAAAAAGATTGAACATGGCGAAGACCCGGAGGCAGCTCTGGGACATTACATCTCCCGCCGGATCCTCAAAGCTCATCTTGAGACCATGCGCCGGATAGATGTCACCTACGACATCATGCCCTGCGAGAGCAGTATCCTCGGCCTGAAATTCTGGGATAAGGCCTTTGAACTTCTCAAGGATAGAGGCGCTGTTTACCTCTCCGAGGAGGAGGTCAACAAAGGCTGTTGGGTGATGCGGCTCGAGGAGGAAGAGGAGAAGGAGAAGATCCTCGTCCGTTCGGATGGTACGGTGACCTATGTCGGGAAGGACATTGCCTACCAACTCTGGAAATTCGGGCTGTTAGGGATAGATTTCTACTATGTGCCTTTCGAGGAAGAAAACGGTAAAACGATCTGGATAACAACCGTATCTCCTCAATCGGAATCGCCCTCATTCGGCCACGGCAGTCTGGTCTACAACGTTATCGACACTCGGCAGTCTTATCTCCAAAAAATTGTTGTCCAGGGGCTGAAATCTCTCAAGTACCATGATCAGGCTCAAAAATCCATCCATTTCTCTTACGAGATGGTCGCCCTCTCTCCCAAAAGCCTGGAGGAGCTCAACCTGGAAATCGCGGAGAAAGATAAGGACAGGAGTTTTCATGAGGTTTCCGGGAGAAAAGGGTTGGGAATCAAGGCCGATGACCTGCTCGACCGGCTGGAAGAGAAGGCCCTGACTGAAGTGGAAAAGAGAAATCCAGACCTGGATCCCGAGCAGAAGGCCAGGATATCCTGGCAGATTGCCTGTGGGGCCCTCCGCTATTTTATGCTCAAATTCGCCCGTAATTCTGTTATCGTCTTCGACTTCGACGAAGCCTTGAGCTTTGAGGGCGAAACAGGGCCTTATCTTCAGTACACCCTGGTTCGGATCAACAGTATCTTCCGGAAGCTCAAAGAAAGACAGGGCTTCGAAGAGAAAGATATCCTAAGACTTCTCGGAGAGCGTGAAATTCCGCTTGAAACGCTGTCAGATAAGGAAAAAGACGATTTCTGGGATCTCGTCTTTTATGCGTTTCAGTTCGAAGAAGAAGTGCTCCACTCTATCCGGTCCCTGGAATTTTCCCACTTGGCCAAGTTTTCCTTCAACCTCTGCCAGAAATTCAATTCTTATTACCATGTCTATCCCGTCCTGGCCGAGAAAAACGAAGATTTGAAGACGGCGAGGATCCTGACGATCTACGGAGTAAGAGAAGTCCTTAAGCAAGCTCTATTCCTGATGGGCATTCCTCAGCCTGACCGGATGTAGGGAAGAAAGAGCCGTTAAATATTCACGCTTATATCTGCAACTTGATTATAAATTGAGAGTTTATTAATACAAAGAATGTCAACTTACCCACTTAAGGAGTTAAAAAAATGATTGACGTTGAACATCTCTTCAAAAGATACGGTGATCTGGTGGCGGTCGATGATTTGAGTTTCAAGGTGGAACAAGGAACCATTTGGGGGCTTCTGGGGCCGAACGCAGCGGGTAAGACGACCACGATGAGAATCCTGACCTGTTACCTTCCTGCTACAGACGGAAAAGCCAGAGTCGCTGGGTTTGATGTTTTCGAACAGCCGAACGAAGTCAAGAAAAATATCGGCTATCTACCCGAAAGCCTGCCGCTTTACCCAGAGATGAAAGTCCAATCCTTCCTGCAGTTCGTGGCTGAGATCAAACAGATCCCTCCGTCCCGTCGACAAGAGGCCGTAGATAAAGCCATACAGATCAGCGGTCTCGAGCCTGCGAAGGGAAGGCTCATAAGGAACATCTCGCGTGGTTTCAAGCAGCGGGTGGGGATCGCGCAGGCCTTGATCCATGACCCACAGGTCCTAATCCTCGATGAACCCACGATCGGGCTTGACCCAGCCCAGATCATTGAAATTCGGGAGCTCATCAGATCCCTCAAGGGAAAGCGGACAATCTTGCTCTCCACTCATATCCTGGCCGAGGTCACCCAGACCTGTGATGGGGTTGTCATCATCAACGAAGGTCAGCTCATGGCTTCGGGTTCTCTAGAAGAACTGACCGCTTCTTTCCGGAAAAAGGAAGGTCTGTTCATCCGGCTTACTAGATCGGATGAAGAAACCGTCTCCCTGCTGAAGTCCGTTCCAGGGGTCGATGAGGTTAAAAGAGAGGATGGAGGTTTTAGTATCGAATGGGCCAAAGGAAAAGACATCAGGAAGAACATCACCCGGTTCATCATCGACAAAGACCTTGATCTTATCGAGATGCGGCCGCTGGCCATGAACATCGAGGATCTCTACCTCAAAGTGATATCTGGAGGTGTGGAGCAATGAAAAATATCTGGGCGATATGTAAGAAAGA
>CAYGBF010000049.1:0-1538 GCA_964348035.1 uncultured Eubacteriales bacterium
AACCTGGAAGGAGACCATGTGATCGGCAGCGAAGTCGCTCTCGGTATCGCCAAATATCTGGTGGAGCAGTACGGCAAGGATGAAAAAGTGACCAAAGTCCTGGACACGCGCACATTCTATATCATTCCCCGTTTGAATCCGGACGGAGCAGAACTCTTTTTTAACCAGACTCTCCAGGAACACTCCGGCAATCTCAAGCCTCGCGATGAAGATTACGATTGGCTGATCGATGAGGATGGCCCTGAAGACCTTAACGGTGACGGGATGATCACAATGATGCGAGTCAAAGATAAGGAGGGGGACTGGTTCATCGATGATAAAGACCCAAGGCTGATGAAGAAGAAGGAAGATGACACCCCTCTGGACAAGCTCTACAAGATTTACACTGAAGGCATCGATAACGATGGCGATGAGCTCTACAATGAGGATGGTCTGGGAGGGTTTAACATCAACCGGAATTTCCCTCACAACTTCGGGTACAAACCGAAAGGCTTCGGTGTTTATCCGGTATCAGAGCTGGAGACTCAAGCCTTAATCGACTTCATGTTGAGATACGTCCCCGAACTCAAGACTCAGCCCCACAAAAACATCTGTGGAATCCTGCTCTTTTCAAAATTCGATAATCTGGCTGCCGGGACAGGCATCGAATGCGGCACCCCGACTTTTCCTGAGCCTCCCAGTGTCGGTCGACCAGCTGCAGCTATGAGGGCGGTCTTCTTCATGGGACGCCGCAGGGGCGCTCCGGAGGAACAGCTCCCCCCACCAACTGACCCTCAGCCAAAAAGGACGAATAGAGGTGATGTCAACCTTTTCACGAATGTCAGTAACGAATACAAGGAAATCACAGGTATTAAAAGTGCTGAATCAGAAAAGCCCGCAGGCTCACTGCTGGAATGGGCGTATTTTCAATTCGGTGTCCCTGCATTCTCCGCCAACCTCTGGTCATTGAGGGAGGAAGAACAGAGAAGGCCTCCGACCAAGAAGCAAAGCGGAGCCCAACCGGAAGCCAAACAGCAAACAACGAGGGACCGGGCGGCGATGTTCCGTCAATTCCAGATGGGGGCAAGAGCCTCAACCCGCGCCCAAACCACGAGCAATGATGAACAATGGCTGAAATGGATCGATGAGAAAAACGAGGGAAAAGGTTTTGTCAAATGGACCAAATTCAACCATAAACAGCTCGGGGAAGTGGAAATCGGTGGATTTCAGCCTTATATGCGCGCTAATCCGCCGGCCGACCAGATTCCGGCCTTAAGCAAAACCCATGCGGAATTCGCCCTTTACCTGGCATCTCAATTCGCCGAGATCACAATGGATGAACCAGAAGTGAATAAGCTGTCCTCCAACCTTTTCGAGCTGAAAATCAAGATCCACAACAAGGGAAAATTTCCTTACCAGACAGCCATGGGGCAGAGAACCCGCAACATCAATTCGATCATGTTGACCCTGAAATTCGAAGACGATAAGAGCATGAAGCTCTTTGGAGGCAATAAACGAAACGATACACCGTCCTTAGATGCTGGTGCTGAACGAGAATT
>CAYGBF010000050.1:0-2578 GCA_964348035.1 uncultured Eubacteriales bacterium
GGTGACCTGTTTCAGGTCATCCCTCATCTTAAGGAGGAGCTCAAGAAAGCGAAGGAGGAGTAAGCCTCCTGAAAGCGTCCTGCCCTCCGATGGAGGACAATCCGATTCTGGTTGTCAACAGGAAGCCTGAAAAACAGGCAGATTAGAAGTCTTCTCCTGGTTTGAGAAGATCCAGAAGAAGTTGGTTTTTCTCGGAGCGGTCCTCTCCCACACTCGTTACATAGATGGCCGGGGCGTCCACCACCGGACACTTGGTCTCGCATATCCCACAGCCGATACACAGATCTAAGTCGATGACCGGGGCAGCAGGAGTCTTTATGGATCCATCGGGTAATTTCGTTTCCACGGTTACAAATTTTATGGCTTTGGGAGAGGTCGGACAGTGTTCTTCGCAAACTATGCAGGGAGTGCCTAGGTTGTAGGGAAGACAGCGGTTCTTATCCACCCAGGCCGTCCCGATCGTAACAAAGATTTTTTCCTCTACGGTCAGCTCCTTGATAGCCCCTGTCGGACAGACCTGAGAGCAGAGAGAACAATAATACTCGCAGTAGCCGATGGTGGGAACGAGGATGGGCGTCCAGATCCCTTCAGGGCCGGCTTCGGAGAGCGCCGGCTGGAGGGCGTTGGTCGGACAGGCCTTCATACACTCGCCGCACCGGACGCACTTCTGCAGGAATTTATCCTCGGGGAGAGAACCAGGAGGACGGATGAGTTTGGGTGAGGAGCGTTTCGAGGCGGGAGAGAAACGGAAAAAAGGAACAGCAAGAACGCCGAAGAGGGCGGTGGAGATCAGCCGCCTGCGGGAGAAGTTAACCTGAGGAACCCCTTCTGGAGTCATTTTGACGGGGAATTCGACAGCGCTTGTGGGACAGATCGCGCTGCAGGTGAAACAGTAGTCACATTCTGAGCTTTTCCACTCGTCCTCGGGAAAAGGATTGGCCTCTGTCTGACAGTGGACGGTGCAGAGGTGACATTCGATGCACTTTTGAGCATCGATCTTAAGTTTCAGAACATTCCACCTGGAGATGAGCCCCAGAAGGGCTCCTAATGGACAGAGATAACGACACCAGTATCTCTCTTTTTTGAGGTTGAGAAGGACGAGTCCGATGAACAGCACGCTGATGAAGAATCCTTGGATGAACGTGGCGTTGATCGCCAGGCCTTCGAAAAACTGGACGAGGATATCCCCAAGAGAAGAAAGATTGATTTGGTAAAGAAGGCCGATAAAGGCTGTCGAGACGTGGCTGAGGACGGGAAGAAGGCTGACGGCGGAGGACCGGTAGAGGAGAGAAAGAGGATCCAGGATACCCACGAGATCCAGGGTGAAGAAGCTGCCGACGAGGATAAAGATTAAAAGATAGTACTTCCAGACTAACGGGCCCGGCGGCTTTTTCTTCGGGAGCAGCAGTTTTGATTTTTTGAAAATAAAAGAGAAAAATTGGTGAACGGCTCCCAACGGACACACCCAACCGCAGACCACACGTCCCAGAACAAAGGTCAAGACGATGGTGACGACGGCCAGGATAAAGGAGAAGAAGACTTCTCGAGATGCGATGAGAGTGGCCAGAGCCAGAAGGGGATCGAAATGCAAAAAGATTTCGACCCGTCCGATGTAATCCTCTCCCGGGAATCGCGTCACCAACAGGAGATAGAAGAAGAGAAAAAAGAAAGCCGCCTGCGTCATAATTCGGAGAGCTTGGATAATCCGGTATTTTTTAGACCGTTCTTTTTTCAATCTTTAGCTGCTCCAGATCAGATTCGCCGAATCCTTTTTCTTTGGCCAGTTGGAGGAAACGAAGGTCCTGGGGGCTGAGACCGAAGAACGTCGCTCCGAAGGCATCAACGGCCACGTAGTCGACGCCTGCGGCCACGGTCTTGTGAAGCTTCGTGTCTGAAAGGCGACCTCCTTGAGGGCCGTTCCTGATAAGAATCCGGTAACCGTCGAGCACAGTCAGGCAAGGCTTGAAGAAGGCCGAAAGGTCGATCATGGCTTGGTCGAGCTTCTGGTGGAGCTGATTGCGGTTTCCGCCGATCGCTCCCAGCCAATTTTTCATGCCCATAGTCAAACGCGAAAGACTGTGGGTTTTGGCGATCGGGACGTTGATGATCTTGTCGGCTTCGACAACGTCGGTGTAGACTGGCCAATCTTTCAGCCACTCGCCGTTAAGGGGCATCTTTTTCAGGCGGTGCTTATTCGGAAGGAGGACCTTGGCGCCGGCTTTTTTTGCTGCCGCGGAAATACCCGAACGGGCATAGGTCCGGCGGGCTGGATTGCAGGGATTGTCCATGACTTTGACTTCTTTGGCCCCGCTTTCCAAGCTGAGTTCGACAAGAGCAGCCACGACATCGGGGTTGGTACAGGCGGCCTGCTTTGGAGTCCTGTCCCAGCCGATATTCGGTTTCACCAGCACGACATCCCCCTTGGACACGAAACGCTCGATTCCACCCAGAAGTGATACGGCTTCCTTCGTGATTTGGGCAGGAGATTCGCCCTGGACAACGGCGAGATCAGGAAGACCATTCTCTTGAGCCAGAAGAGAGGGGTTGAGGCTGAAAAAAAGGCTTCCTACGGTTATGT
>CAYGBF010000051.1:0-1913 GCA_964348035.1 uncultured Eubacteriales bacterium
CGAGGAACTCCAGGAAACAGGACGCCTCCAGTTCATCATTTTCAAAGGGGACGAGGATGTCCACAAAGACAGTAAAGAAATCAAAAGCTACCCGAAAAAAGGACACTTCTTAGAGCAGTTTTCTCTTAAAAATTTCCCTCCCGCCTATTATGAGGTAGAAGTCAAGCTCCTTTCGGCAGAAAACGCAACCATCCTCTCCGAATCAGCCTATTTTTCTGTGGCAGCAGTAGAGGTCGTACCCCGACCCTTTATCTATGCCGAACGAGCTCCGTCTCCCACAGATCCAGCGGTCGATTATATCCTGGGAGGACAGTACTTCAACAAAGGCGATAAGGAGAAAGCCGGAATCTTCCTGGAAAGAGCCTACCGGAAGAGTCCTCAATCTCTACAGTATGCCGAAGGATTGAGCCGGCTGTATTTTCATCAGGGGAGATTCGCAGACGTCCAAAAGATCCTGCGGCCTTTCTCAGAAAGCCCTCAGAAAAACAATCAATTCTTGAAACTCCTGGGGCAGGCTTCTCAAAAGCTCAAACAATACGAAGAGGCCATCACTCATTACAAACAATACCTAACCCACTTCGGGACAAACCTGGATGTCCTCAACGCCATCGGCTCCTGTTATTACTCGTTAGGGAATCAGGCCGAGGCCTTGAGAGCCTGGGAAAGATCACTGGAAATCAACCCCAACCAGGAGCAGATCAAGAAAATCGTGGCCTCGATCAAGGGAGAAAAGTGAAAAAAAAATTAACCTTGAATGTCGCCGCTTGTCTGACAGTATCGATCCTCGTGTCCTGCAGCGGTCTAGGCCATCTTGAAAAAAACCTTTCCCCGGATCACCAAGACTTCCTCTCCAAAGTCAGGTATATCGTCACCAAACAGGAGAGGAAGATTTTCCTCAAGCTCCCACCATCGGACAGGAACGCCTTCATCGAAGAGTTCTGGAAAAGACGAGACTCTGATCCGGACACCGAAATAAACGAATTCAAAGAAGCCTACCTCAACCGCATCGAAGAGGCCAACCACCTGTTTAAGGAGGGCGGCACTCCAGGCTGGCTGCAGGACAGGGGAAGAATCTATATTCTTTTGGGGCCCCCTGAAGGGCGGGAGAAGTATCCGACAGGCTACACGTTTTACGGACGACCGATCGAGGTCTGGTATTACGGTCCTTACCCAATCATGTTTATCGACCGGTCCTATGTCGGAGACTACGAGCTCGTCCCCCAAAGCGCCCAGTACGCGGCTCAGCTCCTCAAAGCCATGGTCGACCTCAAACCCGATGTCCAGCTTGAGGAGGGAGGCGGTCTTTTCGATTTTGACCTGAATCTCAAAAAGTTCCCTGAAAACAAAATCCAGGTCCAGATCAATGTCCCCTATGAAAACATCTGGCTCGCGGAAAATGAGGGTAAACTCGAGACAACCTTAATCCTCGACCTGGAGGTCATCACCGATAAGAAAGAAAAAGTCTGGGTTTACAGCCAAGACTATCCGATCTCGATGGAACCGGATCAGATGAAAAAAACCTTAGGCCAAAGCTACGAGATTAAGGTAGACGCTCAGCTTCCTGAAGGAAGTTACAGGATGAAAATCCGGCTCGAGAACAAAACAGACGAAAAAGGGGTCCAGAAAAGCATAACATTTAAATTATAATAATAAGGTGAGGCAAAAATTGAATAAGAAAAAGTTCTTTCAATCCTTATGTGTGTTAGTTGTCTTTTTTCTCTTCAGCCCACACCTCCTCTCTCAAGCTGGAAGAGGAAGAGCCCGGATCCAGGGAGAGGTCACCGATGAGTCAGGAAATCCCGTCGCCAAAGCCAAGGTGACCATCGAATACCTGGAGAGGGAAGAAGTCACCATGGATACGACCACGGATAAAAACGGAAAATGGAAAATCATGGGACTGGCAAGTGGGAACT
>CAYGBF010000052.1:0-2256 GCA_964348035.1 uncultured Eubacteriales bacterium
ACCCGAAGTAGGAATGCTTAAGAATATAGATGAGTACATGCGTTCCTTTGACACGAAAGAGGTGGGAAAGGTCCCGGAGCAGTCGATGATCGAGAGAATAGATGTCCTGGTGTTCGACATCCAGGATGTGGGAACGAGAATTTACACCTATGTCGCCACCATGGCCTACTGCATGGAGGCCTGCGCAGAGAATGATATTGATTTCATCGTTTTGGACAGGCCCAACCCGATTAATGGAGTAGATAGGGAAGGGCCGCTGCTGGAATTCCCGGAATACAGCTCCTTTGTCGGGCTCTATCCTGTCCCGGTCAGACATGGGATGACGGCCGGAGAGCTCGCCAGTCTGTTTAACGATAAATTCTTGGAATAGAAGGCTAACCTGACTGTGGTTCCCATGGAAGGCTGGAAAAGGGAGATGTGGTACGATGAGACCGATCTTCCCTGGGTGATCCCGTCACCCAACATGCCTACCCTGGCAACGGCTACTGTTTATCCCGGCCAGGTCTTCCTGGAGGGGACGAACGTTTCAGAAGGGAGGGGAACGACTAAGCCTTTTGAGCTGTTCGGCGCACCCTGGATAGACGGCTGCAGGTTAGCAGAAGAACTCAATAAGTTGAACCTTCCAGGCGTCAAATTCAGAGAAGCCTGGTTCACACCAACCTTTTCGAAGTTTAAAGGAGAGCTCTGTGGTGGAGCCCAGATCCATGTTGTGGATAGGAATGTATACAGATCATTCGATACGTCTCTCTTTATCATCCAGGCAATGATGAATATCTACCCAGACAGTTTATCCTTCCATGAAGAATACTTCGATAAGATCATGGGCACATCCAGAATAAGAGAGGCGCTGGAAAAAGGGGTGGCGGTCAAAGACATCATAAAAGATTATAAAGAGGAGCTTGAAAGTTTTTCAGAGTTGAGAAAGTCTTATTTGCTCTATTGAAGAAGAAATTAAGCAGGCCGTTTTTAAATCATGGTCCATAATAAGGTCAAGGTCAGCAAATTTTTAAGTTTTGTCCTGAGGCACGCTCCCCAAAATTATGGATTGATCCTGGATCGATTCGGGTTTGCTGAGTTGAGGACGATTCTTAAGATCTTAAAGAAGAGATTCCCTGGCCTGGAAGACGAGGATGTGAAACATATTGTTATGGACGATCGCAAGAAAAGGTTTCAAATCGATGGCCAGAGAATTCGGGCTCGTTACGGACACAGTGTTAACGTAGAGCCTCTGGAAGAATGCCGGACAATCCCGAATATCCTCTTTCATGGAACATCTCCGCACAGCCTGGATTCTATTTTTAAAAGGGGCTTGGCTCCGGAAAAAAGGAGATTTGTTCATCTTTCCTTAAGCGTGGATGAAGCACTGAAAGTGGGAAGAAGAAAAAACAACAATCCTGTCGTTCTCAAGGTTGATTCCCAGAGAGCGAGTCAGGATGGCCTTGTGTTCTGGAAGGAAGCGAATGTTTACTTAACGAAAACGGTTGCTCCACAATACATAAGCGTGTATAAATAAAACAGGGAAGGAGTCGAGATGAAGGTATACATAGTTCAGCACGGACTGTCTATGCCCGAAGAGATGGACCCTGAGAAGGGACTCAGCCCGGAAGGGAAAGAACAGTCCCGACATGTGGCAGAATTTATGAGAGAAAAAAACATTCGAGTCGATGCCATCTGGCACAGTCCAAAAAAGAGAGCGGTTCAAACAGCTCATATCATGGCTGAGATACTTGTCTGTCCTGATACTCAAGAAAGGAAGGATCTCAATCCGTTGGAAGCGATAGGGAACATCCCAGGAGAGATTAAATCCTTGGACAAGAACCTGATGATTGTCGGGCATCTGCCCTTTTTACAGAAATTGGCTTCGGATCTTTTGAGCGGCACAGAGAATAATCAGTTCATTTCCATCAGAAATTCTGGAGTCATTTGTCTGGAATACACGGATACCTGGAAGCTTTTATGGACTGTCATTCCTGAACTGTTGGAAGAGGAGAGTGATCAAGCTGAATTTGACAGCTCGAAGTTCGGCTGTTAGCGGCTTACTTTAATGCGCAATGATTAGATAGCATTCAGGGATATCCTTGCTCCAGTCAGATTTTTCACGCCATTCCCTCATCAATCCTCTCAGAGTATAAGCGAAGGGCAGTGGGTGAGAAAACCGTTTGAAGGCGGAGCGGGCATGGTTCCTCACCGAAGAGGTGAGGAGAGCGGAGCCTGAAACCGAGCCGCTTTTGACTCGCTGGGGCAAAAGTGGCGTGT
>CAYGBF010000053.1:0-2492 GCA_964348035.1 uncultured Eubacteriales bacterium
AGAGGGGACAGATGAGGAGATGCAAAAAGGGCAGCCCCTCCGACAGTTCTAAAAAAATCTCTTCTATCCATTCTTCTTACATCGTAAATGGGGAGGCGAAGTTTGTAAAGCTCGAGGCCACAGCTCTTGTTGCATCGAGACTCTTGTTTAGGCTGTTTATCTTCATCGTCTCCCCAGGGTCAGACGGTCTCTTCGAGGATCTGAATCTTTCGGAGACGGGCCTGGCCCAAGCCCATTGTCTGAGCTGTCCTCAAATAAGCGGGTTCTCTATTTTCTTCTTTTAACGAGGGGAGCCCCTTCCAGGACCGCAATTCTTCTATGATCTTCCAACCAACGGTATCGGCTGCGACGGGATCAAGGCTGAAAATAAAGGACTCATGTTTTTCGGCCCACTTCGAATGATAGGAAGGACCGCGGTGGTACTGGACAATCACGGCATCGATGATGGAAAGTCTATGTTTTTTTTTGATCGGATCTGTATCGAAGAGTTCCGCCACAAAGGGATTGCAATTCGTATCATGATATTTATTCGGATTATGGATCGCCCCGAAATAATTTTTCATGCTGGCTGTGACCCCAGCCAAACCGTGGTCCTTGAGGATCGCCAGGCTGATCGAGGAAGTGATGTAACGGGATTGAATCTGAGAGAAGAGGCTCCCGATGTTGAGATGGGATACCAGCTCACGCTCGTAGTCGACGCCGCTGGAGTCGGTACCAAAAACTTTAATGCCCCTGTGATTAAGGTTAAGCCGATAGCCGGTCTGTCTCAACTCTCTGTTGGTCCGGTCCCAAATAACAATACGGTCTTGGCTCAATCCGCTCTCTGATATAAGGTCGGCCAGAGACAGAGAAACCTCGGGCTGGGTCGATATCTTCCTGCCCCCGATGGTGTTGATTTTAATCCCCAATCTATCTTTATCAAGGAACAGAGAACGCCAACATTCTTTGGGATCCTTGCCCTGAATAAGTATCTTTATGCCTGTTTTGTACACACGGATGAGCCTCTGTCTCTTGGCTTTTCCTGTCTGACTCAACAGGCCCTTGGCCTTGACAACAACCACTCTTGACATCATGCCATCTTCTCACTTAAAAATACCTCTTCCTCCTCAAAGTTGTCAACTCATCCTCCTGTTTTCTCGATGTTTCGGATCTTATGAATTCTCAGCAAAATACTTCCTCAAGAAATTCTGGCCTTGTCAAAAAAACTCCTAGAGATTATATTTAAAAAGCTAGGATTGTTTAAGAGGAGGATTGAATATGAAATTTAGTGCTGTTTCGAAGGTGTTCGTTTTCTCTGTTTTTTGCCTGTTATTCACCCAGACAGGCGTTTCGAGTGATAGCAGCGAGTCCTCCCTTCGCTCTCTTCTTCCTGAAGTGGAATCCTTCGCATTTTCCGAAAGCCCCCAAGATTACTTCCCGGAAACGCTCTACGAATACATCGACGGAGCGGCCGAGATTTACCTCGGCTATGATTTTAAACAGCTCATCGTGGGTCAGTACCAGATGGTCGACAGCAAAGCGTCTCTCTCTGTTGAAATCTATGATATGGGGAATGATACCCATTCTTTCGGGATCTACAGTGCCGAGAGATTTCCTGATACAGAATTCATAACTGTCGGCAACCAGGGCTATCTGGAAGAGGGAACGTTGAATTTTATCGTGGGCAAGTATTACGTCAAGCTCTTGTGCTTTGATTGTGGTGAACGATCCGACCAAGTTTTAAGGAAATTCTCCGAAGAAATCGTGACAAATATCGAAGACAAGGGGCAGCTCCCGAGCCTTCTTAATGTTTTTAAACAGGAAGGTTTGATTGCCAACAGCGAAAAATTCATCCTGCGGAATTTTTTAGGCTATGAATTTCTGGGAAACGGGTACCTCGCCAGTTACAAGCTGGGCGATTTGGAGTTTGACGGTTTCATCGTGGACGGGAAAAGTGAAGAAGATGCTGGGCTCATGCTGGAAAAGTACCTCAAAACCCGGAAACAGGGAAGCTATGAGAAAACACCACTCGGCTACCACCTCAGAGATCGTTATTACGGACACATATACCTCGCTCAGGTTAGGAATTACCTCTGCGCTGTAATGAAGATTAAGGATGGGTCAGAATTTGTGGGAAAAAAGTTCCTGAAGGCTTTAGTCCAAGCTTTGGAGGATCATCAAGAGCCCCACTCCTGAGAAGGATTCAATTAGCTGAAGTGTTGTTTTTCTGCGCTAGATAATCCTGCAATCTACGGAATTCCTCGTCTAAAAGAACAAGAGATTTCTTCGCTTTTTCGATGTCCTTATCTTTTCCCGATTCTTCCATATCGTACGAAACGTGTTGAAGTTGGATGAGGCTTAAATTGGCAGAGGAGCCTTTCAGGTTGTGTCCCAGCTCTCGGATTGCCTCGAAATCTCCGCTCTCGACGGCCTGTTGGAGTTTCTGGAACTTTTCAGAAAAATCTTGGGTATAAATACTGATAAGCTCGTAGAGGAAGGATTCATCCCCGCCT
>CAYGBF010000054.1:0-2595 GCA_964348035.1 uncultured Eubacteriales bacterium
GTGTCCAGGTGTGCGCTTTTGACGCTCTCCATATGAGAGCGGACGGCCTCCCCCTCGTCAGCGAAGAAAAATGTACGGCCTGCGGGAAATGCGTCGAAGCCTGCCCTCGCGATCTTTTCGAACTCCACGCTCTGAGCAGGAACATCTTCGTCTACTGTCGTTCGCGAGACAAGGGTCCATTTGCCCGCAAGGTGTGTAAAAACGCCTGCATCGCCTGCGGGATTTGTGTCAGGGCTTGTCCAGAAGCCATCGTTCTAGAAAATTTTCTGGCCGTGATCATCGATGAGGATAAGATCGATCCGGAAAAAATTCCTGAGATCGAGAAATGTCCGACCGACTCCATAGGTCGCCTGAAAAAAGACAATGAAGGATAGCGGTTTCGTCGTCAACACCAGAACAGGTTTTGCCGAAGTAGAGGTCAACTGTCTTGTCGAGGCTTGCCAAGGGTGTGCTGCCGAGAGGCTGTGTGTGAAACAAGAATCTTCGAAGGGACGCCTTGTGGTTAAGAATCCACTCCAGGCTTCTGTGGGTGATGAAGTGGAGATCGAAATTCCCGAAAGGGCCTACAATAAAGCCCTGATTGCCATTTTCTCGATCCTTCTCTTAGCCTGTCTGGCAGGCATGGGGGTGGGTTACCTCCTTTCTGTTGTCTTTTCGGGGCCTGGTCAGGAAATGAGTATTATCGGTCTCTTCCTCGCCCTTTTCTTAACAGGGGGCGGTCTCTTCTGGTCCTACCGGAAGAGGAATAAAGACTCGCTGTATCCCAAGATTATCGATATTCTCCAAAAAAGGAGTCAGGAATGAATAGGAGAAATTTTTGTCAGTCGATACTTCTTTCTCCAATATTAAGTCCTCTCTTTTTAAGCCTAAAATCGGCTGGAAAGGGCGGCCAGCTTTACCTTATAAACGATCGGCCTCATCTCTTCCTGCCCCAGATCCTTCATGAGCTGGAACAGTATACACTGACTGACGGGCGCAGCTTTACCATCCTCGATGTCTCGCCCGTCGAGAGGGATGTCCGAGAAGCCCTCCTTCGACACGGGTGGAAATATGTTTTTTCTCCTGCTCGAGCCAGCCTGGTTCTCTCTTTTGATCATCTGCAGCAGAAAGCGGTGTCCTCTTTTACTTTAGTTAAACAAGGGCATGTCTTGGACATTCGCTCCAAGGCTCTCTCTGGTCTCTGGGACCAGATCAGCTCATCCGGCCCTCCATCTAACATGCTCACCACAGCCTGCTTCAACGACCAACGGATCCCGACTCCTCCTGGGGAGGAGGCTCATGTCTATTCTGGAGGTCGCCTTGTCTCTAGGCTTTCACTCAAGAAGGACATCTTAATAACTTTTAACAATCACAGGGGTTCGATCACCCTGCACGTCTTAGACCGCAAAGCCTGGGTTTCAAAGGCTTCATGTCCCCATCAGGTCTGTCGTTATACGCCTCCTGTTTCCTCATCGGGAGAGCAGATCGTCTGTGCACCCGGCCACTTTCTCGTTGAAATCGTAGGGGACCCCCCCATAGATACAGTCATTGGCTAAGAAGCGCTCTTTTTTTCTCGTCCTCCTGTGTGTCATCCTCCATGTTTTTTGTAGCTCCCGACAAACCTGGAAGAAAGCTACTCTTCTCTATTTTGACACCGTATGTGAAGTCGAGTTGTTGAGTGGCTCCGATGATTTTAAGGCGGCGCAAGACGAAATCCGACGGCTGTTCTCAGAGGTTGAAAGGCAGTTTTCACCGGGGGCTTCTGATCCCTCTTCCCCGATGATTCTGCGTCTCTACCGGGATGCTGCACAAGTTTATCACGACTCAGAGGGCAGTTTTGATATCACTGTCGGCCCCCTGACGCGGGTTTGGGGATTTTGGGATAAATCCTTCCGTTTCCCTACCCAGAAGGAGATTAATGCTTGTCTCAAGTCTGTCGGGATGGACAAAGTCAAAGAAACAGGCGGCTCTCTTCTGCTTTCCCCTTACTCCGAACTAGATTGGGGCGGAATAGCCAAAGGATTCGGTATAGATTTGGCTTACCAAGCTCTCCTGTCTATCGGCATCAAGAGGGGGTTTCTAAACTCTGGAGGAGATCTTGTCTGCTGGGGGAAGAATCCTAACAACAAGAATTGGCAGGTGGGCGTTAAGCATCCAAGAAAATCCGGTTATCTTGGCGTCCTCTCCCTCTCGGATACGGCGGCGGCGACAACAGGAGATTATCAAAGATATTTTATCAAGGACGATATTCGGTATCACCATGTCCTCGACCCATACACAGGTTACCCCGCCCGAGGCAAACAGAGCGTCACCGTGGTCGGCCCTAAAGCGACTTTCTGTGATGCCCTCTCAACGGCTCTCTTTGTCAGCAAAAACCCGGAAAAATTATTGAAGAAATACCCAGATTATGGAGCAATTGTTGTTGATAAAGAGGGAAACATCGCTATTTCAGGAAAGTCTTATCCCTTCCGCATCCTTTAATTATCCTAGATCATTCATAAAAAATGCCGATTCCTTAGCAATTACAGCGATATCAGGAGGTTATCCTGATATCGCTGTAAATAATTATAACCTTTTTTGCATAGGAGTATCTATCAGAATTAATCGGCATTTTTT
>CAYGBF010000055.1:0-5635 GCA_964348035.1 uncultured Eubacteriales bacterium
GGGATACAAAATTGGGTCCGGAGGAAATCACCAAAGATATTCCCAATGTACCCGAAAACGTGCTCCGGAATCTAGATGAAAACGGGATTGTCAGGATTGGGGCTCAGGTGAAATCTGGAGACATCTTAGTCGGGAAAGTCGCTCCTAAGGGAGAGACACAGTTGTCTCCTGAAGAAAAGCTCCTTAAAGCCATATTCGGTGAGAAAGCTCTTGACGTCAAGGATGCTTCTCTTTATTGTTCACCTGGAGTAGAGGGAACAGTGATCGATGTCCGCATTTTCTCCCGTCGAGGAATAGAAAAAGGACCTCGAGCCAAAGCAATTGAGATAGATCTCGTGGCCAAAATGAAGAGAAACCTGGATGATGAAATCAGTATTCTTGAGGGAGAGAAATGGCGGCGGATCAAGGCTCTAATAAAGGACGAGACACTTGAGAAAGACCATAAGTTCGACAATCTTCAGTTGAAGAAAAAGACCAAACTCGATGATAAAATCTTGAATAAACTGCAGCCAGAAGAGATCGCAAAATTGAAGTTGAAAGAAAAGCCGGGGAGAGAAAGGAAGAAGAAAGACATCGATAAAAAGGTCAAGCGACAAATCGAAGCCCTCAAATCCATATTCAAAGAAAAGGTCGATGCTCTGAGGAAGGGAGATGAATTGTCTCCCGGTGTCATCCAGACCATCAAGGTTTTCATCGCCATGAAGAGAAAACTCTCGGTTGGAGATAAGATTTCTGGTCGCCACGGAAACAAGGGAGTGATCGCCAAGATCGTTCCCGAGGAAGACATGCCGCGTTTGCCGGACGGGACACCTGTAGACATCGTCCTCAATCCCCTCGGTGTTCCCTCGAGGATGAACGTCGGGCAGATCCTGGAAACCCATCTGGGCTGGGCGGCCAGAAAGCTCGGCCTCTGGATTTCAACTCCTGTGTTTGACGGGATTTCTGAGAAGGAGATCAAGGACCTTCTCGAAAAAGCCGATCTGCCTTCTTCCGGAAAAGTCCCGCTGTACGACGGTATTACCGGCGAATTGCTAGACCAAGAAGTTACTGTGGGCTTCATCTACATCATGAAACTCTACCATCTTGTGGATGACAAGATCCACGCCCGCTCCACTGGACCCTATTCCTTGATCACCCAACAGCCGCTAGGGGGAAAGGCCCAGTTTGGAGGTCAGCGATTCGGAGAGATGGAGGTTTGGGCCTTGGAGGCCTACGGTGCTGCCTATACACTCCAAGAACTGCTGACAGCAAAATCGGATGATGTAGAGGGTCGAGCTAAGATCTATGAAGCCATTGTCAAGGGGGATCTCGACTTTAAGCCGGGACTTCCCGAATCGGTGAACGTGTTGATTCGAGAACTCCAGAGCCTCTGTTTGAACGTGGAATTGGAAAAGGAAGAAAAGGAAGAGATTCTGCCTTGGGGTATCGATGTTCCCCAAATCGTAAAAGGAGAATAACCATGGATAGCCGACAGACCGTGGGAGGAAAACCGAAGACGGATTTCGACCGGGTCCGGATCAGTATTGCCTCGCCGGAGAAGGTGAAGAGCTGGTCCTGGGGAGAGGTCACCAAACCAGAAACCATTAATTACCGGACATTCAAACCAGAAAAGGATGGTCTCTTCTGTGCCAAGATTTTTGGCCCGATCAATGATTACGAGTGCCTGTGTGGCAAGTACAAAAGGATGAAATACAGAGGGATCATTTGTGAAAGATGCGGAGTTGAGGTCACTCGATCTAAAGTCCGTCGAGAACGCATGGGGCATATCCAACTGGCCTCTCCAGTGGCTCATATTTGGTTTTTTAAAGGCACGCCCAGTCGAATCGGCTTGGTCCTTGATCTTTCGATAAAGGATCTGGAAAAAGTCCTTTATTTTGAATCATACATCGTGACCGATCCTGGGGAGACCCCGCTTAAAGAAAAGCAGCTCCTTTCTGAAGAGGAGTTCAAGGAAGCCCAGGAAGAATTCGGGGATAAATTCGAGGCCTCTATCGGGGCTGAATCCATCAAGATTCTTCTCGATAAGATCAACATCAACAAGGAAGCAGAACGACTCCGAAGGTTGATGAAGAAGGAGACCTCTCAGCAGCGGAAGCTGCGTCATGCGAAAAGATTAAGGGTCTTCAAAGCTTTGAAAAAATCGGGGAACCGGGCAGAGTGGATGGTCCTCGACGTCATCCCGGTCATCCCCCCTGATCTCAGGCCTTTGGTTCGTTTGGACGGTGGTCGTTTCGCCACCTCTGATCTGAATGATCTTTATCGGCGGGTCATAAATCGGAACAACCGCCTGAAGAAACTGATAGAGCTTAAGGCCCCTGAGCTGATCATCCGGAATGAGAAGAGGATGCTGCAGGAGGCCGTTGATGCCCTGTTCGATAACGGGAAGAGAGGACGGGTTCATCTCGGGGCCAACCGCCGTCCGCTCAAATCGCTGAGCGAAGCTTTACGAGGCAAACAAGGAAGGTTCCGTCAGAACCTGCTCGGAAAACGTGTCGATTATTCAGGCCGGTCGGTTATTGTCGTCGGACCAGAGTTGAAACTGAATCAATGTGGATTGCCAAAAAAGATGGCCTTGGAACTGTTCAAGCCCTTCATTTTTCATAAGTTAGAGAAGGAAGGTTTGGTGCCTAGTGTCAAGGTGGCCCGGGAATGGCATGAACAAGAGAGACCAGAGGTTTGGGATTTTCTCGAAGAGGTTGTCAAGGAGCACCCCATCTTGCTCAACAGAGCTCCGACGCTTCATCGATTAGGAATACAGGCCTTCGATCCGATCCTGGTTGAGGGAAAGGCCATCCAGATTCATCCGCTCGTGTGTGCAGCCTTTAACGCAGATTTCGATGGAGACCAGATGGCTGTCCACATTCCTCTTTCGGTAGAAGCTCAAGTCGAAGCTCAGACGTTGATGCTTTCGACCAACAATATTCTCTCTCCGGCCCATGGTAGACCGCTCTCTATTCCTAGTCAGGATATGGTCCTCGGCTGCTATTATGTAACCCTGGAAAAACCAGGGGAGAAGGGAGAAGGCCGGATTTTTCCCTCTTCTGATGAGGTTTTGCTCGCCTTCGAAAATAAGGAAGTGGACCTTCACGCCAAAGTTAAGGTCAAGTTCACGGCCCCCTTCATGAACCTGTCCACGTATTATGATGATCAAGCCGTCCTGACCTGCCCCGTCACCGACAAGCCTCAAGAGATTGTCGAAACGACCCCGGGCCGTATTATTTTAAACAATATCCTTCCCGAAGGAGTCCCGTTCATAAACGGGATGTTGAGGAAGAAAGGGCTCGAAAGCCTTGTGTTCTTTACCTACCTGAAAGTCGGTCTCGAACCAACGATAGAAATGCTGGATAAGTTGAAAGAACTTGGATTTAACTATGCCACCCAAGCTGGTTTTTCTCTTGGGATCGATGATTTTGTGATTCCCGAAGAAAAGACCGATCTCATCCAGAAAGCTCAGAGGGAAGTCCAGAAGATCGAGAGCCTTTACCAGGATGGAACGATCTCGGCCGGCGAACGATTCAATCGCGTGGTTGAAATTTGGGGGTCGGTCACAGATAAAGTTTCGAACACGATGATCGAGACGATGAGGAGGATTAGCTTCGAAGGGAAAAAACTGAATCCTCTTTATGTCATGGCCGATTCTGGCTCCAGAGGGAATAAACAGCAGATCCGTCAACTGGCTGGGATGAGAGGACTGATGAGTAAACCCTCCGGGGAAATCATCGAAACACCGATCATTTCCAACTTGAGGGAGGGTTTAAACGTTCTTCAGTACTTTATATCGACACACGGTGCCCGGAAAGGCCTGGCCGATACGGCCTTAAAAACAGCTAACTCTGGTTATTTAACCCGGAAATTGGTAGACGTGGCCCAGGAAGTCATCGTCGACGAGCACGATTGCGGAACACTCAAAGGGATCAATGTTGCCGCCATCGTCGAAAACGGAGAACTTATCGAACCGTTTATCGATCGTATCGTCGGCCGGACCTCCCTTGAGAAGGTAGTTCACCCAGATACAGACGAATTGATCGTTGATATGAACGAGGAGATCCATGAGGGGGTGGCTCAGAAACTGCAGGAGTTGGGTATCGAAAGCGTCAAGATCCGTTCGCTCTTGACATGCGAATCGAAACGGGGTGTCTGCCAGCTGTGCTACGGCCGAGATATGGCTACCGGACATCCTGTCGAACTCGGTGAGGCTGCTGGAATCACAGCCGCCCAATCCATCGGTGAACCGGGAACACAATTGACCATGCGCACCTTCCATGTGGGTGGGATCGCGATGCGGGGAACAGAAAGATCCAAGCTGGAAGCCAAGAATGATGGGGTCATCAAGTTCAGAAGCCTGAACTCAGTGAAAGATAAAGAAGGGTCTTTGATCGTGGTTAACCGCACGGCCAACATCGCCATCCTCGATCATCGTGGGCGTGAGGTCGAGCACTATCAGGTTCCTTATGGAGCTAAAGTCCTGATGAAGGATGGCGATGAAGTCAAGTCCCACCAGGAATTTGCCGAGTGGGATCCGTTTAATACCTTCATCCTGACTGAAGAATCTGGGTTTGTTCACTTTCACGATGTCGTCTTGGGGATAACGATGGAAGAAGTCCAGGATGAATTCACGGGCAAGATCAGTCCAGTTATAACAGTCCCAAGAGAAGAAAAGATGCAGCCCCAGGTCATCATCAAAAGCAAGGACAAAAAAGTCTTGAGAAAGTACTTCCTCCCCTCCGGAGCGAACCTTGAAGTGAAAGACAAAGATAAGGTTAGAGCTGGTGATGTCCTAGCCAAAATACCCCGTGAAGTGGCCCGGACAAAAGATATCACAGGCGGTCTTCCCAGGGCGGAGGAACTCTTCGAGGCCAGAAAACCCAAGGTTCCAGCCGTGATTTCTGAGATAGACGGAGTGGTGAAGTTTGGGGGACTTGTCAGAGGCCATCGGAAGATCACCGTGTCCAACGAAAGAGGAGGCGAGAAGGATTACCTTGTCCCGCAAGGAGCTCATCTCAGTGTCGGTGAAGTCGAGAAAGTTAAAGCGGGCACTCCCCTAATGGATGGACCCGTCAACCCTCATGACATCCTGAAGGTTCTGGGAGAAAAAGAGCTGGCAGAATATCTGTTACGAGAGATTCAGGAGGTATACCGGTTGCAGGGGGTCACTATCAACGATAAACACATCGAAATCATCATTCGCCAGATGTTGCGGTGGGTTAAGGTAGAAGAAGTCGGAGACACCGAATTCTTGGTCGACGAACAGGTGGATAAATTTGTGTTCCAAGAGGAGAATGAACAAGTCATGCAGAAGGGTGGAAAGCCCGCCAAAGCCAGACCTCTGCTCTTGGGCATCACCAAGAGCGCTTTAAGCACGGATAGTTTCATCTCCGCGGCCTCTTTCCAAGAGACAACGCGAGTATTAACGGAGGCGAGCCTGTACGGAAAGGTCGATCATCTCCGTAGGCTCAAGGAGAATATCATCATGGGTCGTCTGATTCCAGCCGGAACTGGCTACCGGATTTACCGGAATCTTGAGATTAAGGAAGACAGGGAAGAAGAGGCTAAAGAATTGGACCTCGAACTCCAACATTAAACTGGCTCTAATTTCCTTTATTTCTTTGACATAGCATAGCGTTTTTGCTATCAT
>CAYGBF010000056.1:0-1839 GCA_964348035.1 uncultured Eubacteriales bacterium
AGCCCGAATTCAGGGATCCGGGTGCCCATCACAAAATAGAAGGCCAAGACCAAAAGCAGCAAGCCGAATTGAAGGACCAGGATGTGAGTAAAATGAATTCGTTTTCTCATCCTGCCCCAAAAAGCACCGATGGACAGACCGATCATGAATGATGACAGAAGGAGGGCTACCCTCTGGTAGAGATAACCGTAAAGAGTCTGAAAGGTGATGATGACGATGATTTCGAATATGATCGTTGTCAATCCCATAACCGCCAAAGGGACTAATAAAAAGGACGTTGTCTTCTTCCTCAACCAGAGGCAGAAGAGGAAAACGATGAAAATGAGCAGGGGCAGATCTAAAAGCCAAAAGGACGGCAGATCAGCTAAAAAGGAGAAGATTCTTTTCTCTAAGCCGATAAACTGGCTGCTCCAGAGGACCGAACTGTAGAAGTAACTGACTGGAACAAAATCCATGTTCATCCGCATCTTTCCCTGTTGGATGGTTTTCTCGAGCATGTTGACTCGGAGCGAGTTCAGCCGAGCAAACAGAATCTCAGGTCGGACAAAGGTGTTATGCAGATGGAGTTCTTGGATTCTCTGAGTGAGGATGTTAAAATCCGCAGACAGAGGAGAGGAGGAGGCCAGAAAAACGTTCGTACCTCCCGGGATGATCTCCACTTCATAAAAAACGCTTTTGAGCGTATAAAAGAGAGAGGACAGGAAATTCTGGAGCTCAGGACTGATGTAGTTTTCGGCCGAAGGCACTCGAAAGGCAAAGACGCCGTCGGGGGCCAGCTTGTCCTTGGCGCTCGAAAAAAAATCTTGGGTGTAGAACCTGTTGAGCTGAGCCGTTACCGGTTCTGGAAGGTTCAGGATGATGACATCGTAAGTTTTGTCTGTCATGTTGAGGAACGCTCTGCCGTCTCTGAATAAAGTGCTGATTCGTGGGTTTTGGTGAACTGCCTTCTCCTCATCGGGGAGATATTCAAGGGAAATCTTGATGATTTCTGGGTCGATCTCCACATAATCGACCCGCGTTTTAGGATATTTTAAGATTTCTCTTAAACTTCCCCCCACACCGCCTCCTACCAAGAGAACATCTTCGGCCAGAGGATTCTGGAGAAGCGCAAAATGGACAGATTCCTCGGCGGCAGCCAGATCCGGATAGGAATAGACCATCAAGGTGTTGTTGTAGAGTGAGATTTGCTCGTCTGTTTTTATCATCTGGAGCTTGCCGTAGGGGGTATCCCGACTTTCCTGAAGTCTGTAGGGCTTCCAGAAGATTTTTTGGCTGGGGAAATCAAACAGGCTGAAAAATGCCAGGTAGAAAGGGACAAGCAGGATCAGTAAGCGGTGTTTTTTCTGTCCGAAAGTCATAAACACCACAGCCGTCGCCAGGGCTGATGCGAGGGCGGCCCCGTGCCAATTAGAGAGCAGCGGGATAAAAATAAAATAGACAACAATCCCTGCTGCGGAAGCACCGATGGACTCGAACAGATAGACCCGAGACAGGTCCCCGTCAAGGAAGTGCGTGTTGAAGACGAAGAGCAGTCCCAGTGGAAAACTGACAAAAAAACTGATGAGAAGCGCCGAGACTAACATCGGCCCCATCCCGGTTATCTCGCCCGGAAGAAGACCAAACAGGAACCTGGAAAACCTGAGTCCTATGAGGCAAAGAGGGAAAAGAAGGACAACGCCATAATAAACGCGAGAAAATCTTGCTGGGCTGTACTCGACTTTCTTGGCCAGGATGCTCCCTAGTCCACCCCAGAAAAGCCAGGAGGCGAGCAGGAGTCCGAAAGTGATTTCATTGCCGTAGAACTGAACGGAAAATTCTCTAAGGAAGAAGATTTGGAAA
>CAYGBF010000057.1:0-2926 GCA_964348035.1 uncultured Eubacteriales bacterium
GCTCAGGATAAATTCCAATCTTTTCAGATCATTCTCAGTGTAGAGGCGGGTATTCCCCTCGCTTCGGGACGGGGTGAGGAGCCCTTCCCGCTCGTACAAACGCAGTGTTTGAGGATGGATGTTGTACATCCGGGAGACACTGCTTATATGATAATAATCCTTAGGCTCTTTTTTCTTTTTCATCTCAATGAATCCCCATTTTTTCTCTCGGATTCTTTCCGGATATTTTCTCCAACTCGTGCATCAATTCCCTGATTCTTTGGTCGTTAAACGGGGGAGGAACGATCGACACCTCGACGAATTGATCTCCTTTCGTCCTTCTGCCCGGGATGGGAGCCCCTTTGTTTTTCAACCGGAATTTCTGACCGGACTTCGTGCCGGGAGGAATCTTGATCGTCGTCTTCCCGAAAAGGGTGGGAATCTCGATCTTCGCTCCCAAGGTGGCCTCGGTCACAGTTATCGGCAGCTTCACGTAGACGTTCGAACCTTCTCTCTTAAACAGAGGATGAGAGTCGACTTCTATGGTGATGAACAGATCACCCTGAGGGCCTCCGCGCCGTCCGCTGTTCCCTTTGCCCGCGATCCGTACTTTTGACCCCATGTTGACCCCGCCTGGAATCCGGACGCTGATGAGCTCTGTTTTCGGGACCACGCCGTTCCCTTGACAGGTACCGCACGCCTGCCCAGGTGTTCTTCCTGTTCCTCCACAGGACGGACATGTGGTGGCAAATTTCATCATACCACGCTGGAGGCTTGTCTGTCCGCTTCCCCCACACGCCGGACACACCTGATCTCCACCGCTTGAGGTGTATCCCTTCCCCTGGCAGGACGAACAGGACACCAACCGAGTCAGCTGGATGCGCGTCTTCAATCCATGGACCGCATCCATGAAACCTACCCTCATCGTGTAATGAAGGTCTTCCCCTCTCTCTGCTCTCTGCTGAGTCTGGGCCGCTGTCTGACCGAATATGTTCTCGAAGAAGTCCCGGAAAGAAGCAGAGCCAAAGCTGGAAAAATCAAAGCCCTCGAAGCCCGATGTGTACGCCTGCTGCCCGGGACCTCCTGGTGGAACATCACCCACAAAACCGAATTGGTCGTACTGCTTTTTCTTTTTCGGGTCGCTGAGGATAGAGTAAGCTTCTTGGATCTCTTTAAACCTTGTTTCTGCCGATTTGTCTCCCGGGTTGAGGTCAGGATGGTACTTCCGGGCCAGCTTGCGGTAGGCTTTTTTTATTTCGGAGGTGGACGCTTTCCTCTCAACCCCAAGAATCTTGTAGTAGTCCTTATTCATGTGGACCTTTATAAGTAATTACGGCTTCCTACTTATCGAGTTTAGCTGCGATTACTTCTTGTCCTTGTCCTCATCCACGACTTCGGCGTCGATAACCTCTTCTTCGGCTGATTCTTTACTCGAGGCCTGACTTTCGGCTTGCCCCTCAGCGGACTGTTGCTGCTGCGGTCCTTGTTGGGCCTGCTGCTGGGAGGCCTGCTGGTACATCATCTCGGTCATTTTATGCGAGGCTTGAGAGAGGGCTTCCATGGCCTTCTTGATTTCGTCGACGTTTTCACTCTCGACGGCTTTCTTCGTGTTATCGATCTCTGCTTGAATCTTCTTGGCTTCTTCTTCGGGAATCTTATCCTTGTTCTCGCGCATCAGCTTTTCGAGTCCGTAGACCATCTGGTCAGCTTGATTCTTAGCATCGATGAGTTCTCTCCGCTTCTTGTCTTCTTCAGCATGGGCTTCGGCGTCTTTAACCAGGTTGTCGATTTCAGACTCTTCCAATCCGCTGTGACCGGTGATGGTGATGGCCTGCTGTTTTCCTGTGCCCATATCCTTGGCGGATACGTGAAGGATACCGTTGGCATCGATATCGAAGGTAACTTCGACTTTGGGGACTCCGCGCGGCGCTGGTGGAATGCCATCCAGATGGAACCGACCCAGTGTCCTGTTATTCGCCGCCATCTCTCTTTCCCCTTGAAGAACATGAATCTCCACACTGGGCTGGTTATCCGAAGCGGTCGAGAAAATCTCCGTCTTTTTGGTCGGGATCGTGGTGTTGCGAGGAATCATCTTCGTGAACACGCCTCCCAGAGTCTCGATTCCTAGAGTTAAAGGAGTCACATCCAGGAGAAGGACATCCTTAACGTCGCCGGCTAAAACAGCCCCTTGGATGGCCGCTCCGGCGGCGACAACCTCATCAGGATTAACCCCTTTATGGGGCTCTCTCTTGAAAAGGCCTTTCACCACTTCCTGGACCTTTGGAATCCGGGTCGATCCTCCGACGAGGATGACTTCGTGTATATCCTCAGCCTTCAGGTTGGCATCAGCCAGGGCTTGGTTACAGGGCTCGACGGTCCGCTGAATCAGATCGTCCATCAACTGCTCGAGTTTCGACCGGGAGAGCTTCATCAGGAGATGCTTGGGTCCTGCGGCATCGGCGGTAACGAAGGGAAGGTTGATTTCTGTTTCCATGGCGGTCGAGAGTTCGATCTTGGCTTTTTCGGCCGCTTCTTTCAGCCTCTGAAGGGCCATTTTATCCTTGGAAATATCGATTCCTGAATCTTTCTTGAATTCAGCCACGAGCCAGTCCTGGACTCTCTGGTCGATATCATCACCACCCAGATGGGTGTCTCCGTGGGTGGCCTTGACTTCGACGACACCTTCACCCACTTCCAGGATAGAGATATCAAACGTTCCCCCTCCAAAGTCGTAAACGGCGATCGTCTGATCTTTTTTCTTTTCCATCCCGTAGGCCAAGGAGGCGGCTGTCGGTTCGTTGATGATCCTGACCACTTCCAGCCCGGCGATCGTCCCGGCATCCTTGGTGGCTTTCCGCTGACTATCGTTAAAATAGGCAGGGACTGTAATCACGGCCTTTTCCACTTTCTCACCGAGGTAATCCTCGGCAGATTTCTTCAACTTCTG
>CAYGBF010000058.1:0-2898 GCA_964348035.1 uncultured Eubacteriales bacterium
AACTTCCGGGCTCAATTGCTGATTCCCCCGGCCGAGTAAATACCCTTGGCCTCCGATCGGAGTGATAATTAATTTACACTTCTTTCCTCGGATTTCCTTCAAGATTTCGGCCTCGTTTAAATCTTTGCCGACAAGCCTTTTCTGATGGACAATATCGATACCCAACAATGAATAATCTAAGTTTAGCTTCTCCATAATGGTTCGCGTAGTTGTTCCTGGACCGATGATGTAAACAATGTCATCGGACATACCTTCGATGACGGCAGCGGATATGGCTTCTTGAGCGTATTTTTCGTCGGGGGGACTCCCGGATTTTACTCTCTGTACATACCGGCTCCTGTAGGGTATTTTCAGGTATCCGTATAATCTCGCCGATAATATTCCCTTCCGGAAGTCTTCTTCGTTGATATCCATGACTTCGGCTTCCTGGACTCTTTTGGCTTTGCTCTGGAGATAAAGGGCACACAATTCTCCTGCAGCAGAAGGATTCCGGGCAAACACGGCCGATTGGATCTTCACCCCCGTAGGAATACCAAGAACCACCAGCGAATTTCCTATGGCTTTATGTATATCCCGGGCTGTCCCATCTCCTCCAGCAAAAAGGAGCATGGCTACCCCCATATCAAGCATGGTTTCTGCTGCTTTCCTTGTATCGCGCGCGTCTGTGGATGATTCGGATATACCGGAGATGATTAGAGGCTTGAATCCACTCTGAGTCGCCGCCTCCTCCCCCATTTTATCGGGGCAGGTGACGAGAGTGATCTCGTCTCTGATGGCTGTGAGGGCTTTAAGGGCTTCGGTTGTCCTGGCTTGAGCAACGGGTTCAGCACCGAGTTTAAGCGCCTTTTCGAGAATTTCTGGACCGTCGGTTCCCTTAAGTCCAACCCTCCCCCCCATTCCGGCTATGGGATTTATGATCAGTCCAAGTTTCTTCACGAACTAACAGTCCCTACTATCTTTGGGATCAGTTATTTTTCAGCGGGATCTTGGCCATGCTTTTTCAGGTATGCCCTCCAGGTGATGGCCCATTTTTCAGGATCGTCCAGAGTGCTGTGGTCGATCTTATGGACAACGCTGTTGTAAGGAGCGTTTTTGACTTTTTCTGGGTTTTCGTAGGCCTCCTTGACTATTTGCTCTAATCCCGCGAGGTATTCGTCCAGTTCTTCCTTAGAGTAGGATTCTGTGGGCTCGATGGTAAAGGGTTCGGGAACGACGAAGGGATGGTGGCTCGTCCACAGATGAAATCCAAAATCGGCCATCCGGTAGATCACATCTTCTGTCGTGACCCCTGTCTCTTCAGTCAGTTTCTCCCAGCTGTACCTTACCTGTTCGATCCGGTGTCTGCCGACAGCATACGGAGCGGCGGCCCCTCGTAGTTCCCTAATTTTTGTCAACACATAGTTATTATTCAGAACAGCTACATGAGCCACCTCTTTAAGCCCCTCAGCTCCCAAGGCCATAGTCCAAGCATAGGCCCTCATGATAACCGGAAAGACTCCTAGAAAAGCTCTGACTTTTCCGATTGAATGGGGAAGGCCATAATTCAATGAATATTTGTCTTCATTGTATTCGACGGTAGGAACGGGTAGATAGTCCTTGAATTTCTCCTTCACTCCTAGAGCACCCAAACCCGGGCCTCCACACCCATGAGGAGAGGAGAAGATTTTGTGGAGGTTGAAAAAACACATGTCAAAATCGGCTTCTCTGGCTCTCGTCACACCGAGGATTCCGTTGGCATTGGCCTGGTCATACCCACAAAGCCCTCCAGCCTGATGAACAATCTTTGTAAACTCATCAATCTTGGGGTTGAAGATGCCTGTATCCTCGGGATTCGTGATCAACAATCCCGCCGTGCGTTCAGAAACGGCTTTTTGTAATGCTTCCACATCCGGAAGCCCATCCTCATTCTGGTAGAGGGTGATCAACTTGTAACCCTTGACAGCCGCCGCAGCCGCATCCGAAGGATGAGAGAAGATGGTTGTTATGATCTCGTCTCTCCGGTCGGCTTCGCCGTTGTTCTCGTGGAAGGCATGAATAATCGAGGCCATGACCAGGATCGCGGCCGAGCCCCCTTGAGGTTGAAAAATAAACTGATCCAGGCCTGAGATTTCCCTAAGAAAGGTGTCCAACTTATAAATGATCTCCAGGGCCCCTTGAACAGTGCTCTCATCCTGCCAGGGATGAAGCTCGGTCACCTCGGGCATCCGCACCAAAACCTCGTTGATCTTAGGGCTGTACTTCATCGTGCAGGTCCCCTGCCCGATATCGACGTTGAAGTCAGCGCCCAAACAGTGCTGGGAAAGCCTGAGAAAGTGCTTCAGGACCCGCATCTGGGAGATCTCCGGTAGGGCTGGGGCTTTATCTCGCCTTATGCTCTCGGGCAGAACAGAGAGGCCATCGCCGACGAGGTCTTCGATATCCTTTTCGACTTCGGGGATTCTTATGCCCCTTTCTCCTTCGACACTCAATTCAAAAATAACCGGCTCGTCCCATTTTGCCTGATGAAAGTTCCTCACCCGAGTCTTTTTTTCTTCAGCCATTTTTTCCTCCATCGTCTCATTCCTTCAGGTTAGGGCTTACAACTTCGCCAAGAGCTTGAGCTAGGCAATCCAGGTCTTCCTTGGAGTGGATTTCGGTGACACAGTACAGCGCGCTCTCTCCTAATTCTGCGAATTCAGCACTCAGGTCCTTACCTCCATAAATGTTCTTCGAGAGCAGAACTTTGTTGATGTCTTTTACCTTCCTCCCTGTACCGTTGAAATCCACCACGAATTCCTTGAAATGGGGACCATTGAAATGCGGTGCTTTGATCCCTTGGATTTCCGAGAGTTTCTTCATGGCGTACTGAGATTTTTGCATGATGACCTGGCCGAGTTCCTGCATCCCACGCGGCCCCAT
>CAYGBF010000059.1:0-6445 GCA_964348035.1 uncultured Eubacteriales bacterium
CTCTCCTTCGGAGTGCATATCCCAGAGAAGCGCCGAGTCGACCCGCACCGATGATCGCCACATCCATCATTTTTTGTCACCGAAAATTTGAATCCAATGGTCAACCTCAAGGGGAGACAAAGAAGTCTCCTCTTTCTTGGCATCCATAGATTTTTGGTATGACTTCATAGCCGATTTGAGGAGTTTGCTGAATTCTTCGCAGGTTAAGGATTTGGCCCCCGAAGCTCTAGCAAAGCTCCGGATTTCACGGTCTGAGCTGATGACATAGAATTTTCGCAGGTCTGTTTGTTTTTCGATAATCCTCTTTATGACTTGATCAGCATTCTCATCCATATCGGGGAAAACAACGGAAAAGACTTTCGTTCGGAGGTTCTCGTCGATAAGATCTGGAACGGGGGTGCCATCAAAGACCAAGGTGATCTTTCTTTTCTTGATGCGCTGGAAAATCAAAAGCGATGAGACGAGAGAGAGCTTGCTGGTTGGGTCTCTCAGTTTCTCTGGGAAGATGTGCCCGATGAGATTGTTGCCGTCAATCAGATAAGCCACGGATAAAAATGAGATTCCTTAAGTATCTGTAACAGGACTCAAAGTGTATAGGTCTCTCCTGGTTTCAAGATGATGACCTCTGCCGTATCTCCGACTCTCTGCTTGAAATCTTCTGGATCAGCGCTGACTATCGGGAATGTTCCGTAGTGGATGGGAATCACTTTTTTTGTCTGAACAAATTCCACGGCTTTCGTTGCCGAGGGGACTCCCATGGTGTATCTGTCTCCGATCGGGATGAAGCTTAAGTCAGGGTGGAAGAATTCACCGACGAGCTTCATGTCAAAGGTGAGACCAGTATCTCCAGCGTGATACAGGGATTGACCATCCAGCTCGACAACGACCCCAGATGGATCGCCTTTTTCGGCTGAATGAATGGCGGTGACCATGTGGACAACAACTCCGTTGGCTTCGATCGTTCCTCCGATGTTCATACCTTCGGCCGTTACCCCCTCGGCCTCCCCTTCCACAGCCACTTCATGGATGCTGACCAGAGTGGCCCCGGTTTTCTTGCAGATCGCGAAGGCATCTCCGAGATGGTCACCATGGTGATGGGTCACGATGACAACATCGGCCTCGGTGATTTCTTCAGGGGTAGTGGAGGCGGCTGGGTTATCCGTCAGGAAAGGATCGATGTATACGGTTTTTGAGCCTTTGATCTTTATTCCCGAATGTCCGAGCCAGGTGATTTCCATGATGTTACCTCCTTGTTGGTGACTCCTGTTTATATGGGTATCCGTCCTCGTTTACCCTGGAGGCCAGCTCATCCGCCTTCCTCCGAGAAGATGGAAGTGGATGTGGAAGACTTCTTGGCCTGAATCTCTTTGGGTGTTGAGGACGATTCTGTAGCCGCTCTGAGCCATTCCTTGATCTCCGGCAATCTGGCGTGCTTTCAAGAGCAGTTGACCTAAAAGGCCTTTTTTCTCATCAGGCACTTCGTTGAGCGATGCGATGTGATCCTTGGGAATGAGCAGGACGTGAGTCGGGGCTTGGGGATTTATATCGTTGAAGGCCATGATCTGTTCGTCTTCGTAGACGATGCTGGAAGGGATCGTCTTGTTAGCGATTTGGCAAAAAAGACAATCGTCCATTTTCTCTCCCTTAATCTTTTATTCTCTGGACAGGAGCCCCGAGAGATTTTAGTTTTTCCTCGATCTTTTCATACCCTCTGTCGAGATGTTCGGCTTCGTTGATGATCGTCTCGCCGCTGGCGATCAACCCGGCCAGCACCAGGGAAGCCGAAGCTCTCAAATCCGTGGCTATGACCTCTGCTCCGGAGAGAGGTGTTTTCCCTCTGACAACAGCTTTATCTCCGAAGACTTCTATGTTGGCTCCGAGCCGGAGGAGCTCGTTGATGTGAGAAAATCTCCTGTCGAAAATGGTTTCGGTTATGATCGATGTGCCCTCGGCCTGGGTCATCAAGACGATAAACTGAGCCTGCATGTCTGTCGGAAACCCAGGATGGGGGGATGTGGTTAGATCTTGAGGTCTGATCTGGGGGCTGCCTTGGAGGTGGAGGGTGTGGTTGTTGAGTCTTTCGATGGTTGCTCCCGAGTATCTGAGTTTTTCGATGACGGTATCAAGGTGGTCGGGTCGAACCTGGGTGAGTGTTATATTTCCCTGGGTCAGGGCCCCGGCCACAAGATATGTTCCTGCTTCGATGCGGTCGGGGATGATTTCATGGGTGGCGCCGCCGAGCTCATCGGAACCGACGATCCTTATTGTTTCGGTACCGATACCATCGATCCTAGACCCCATCTTGACCAACAATTCACAGAGGTTTGCGATCTCCGGTTCGAGAGAGCAGTTTTTGAGGACAGTTTCGCCCTTGGCTAGAGAGGCGGCCATGAGGATGTTTTCGGTCCCGCCGACCGTTTTTTTCTCGAATTCCACCTCGGCTCCACGAAGCCTTTTGGCTTCCGCTTGGATATATCCGTGTTCAATGTTGATCGAAGCTCCCAATTTCTCTAAAGCGTGGATATGGAGGTCTATCGGGCGTGAGCCGATAGCGCAGCCGCCGGGCAGGGCCACGACGGCTTTTCCCTGTCTGGCTAAGAGCGAGCCGAGAACGAGGATGGATGCTCTCATCGCCCGGACTAAGGCGTATGAAGCCTCCTCAGACCTGACACCCCTTGTCTGGATCGAGAGAGAATTTTTCTTGATGTGGTATTCGGCGCCTAACTCTTTCATCAAGGTCAGGATCGTGAAAACATCCTTGACGAGAGGAACATTCCTGAGCCGGACTTTCTCCTTGGTCAGGAGAGAGGCGGCGATGGCAGGGAGGACGGCATTCTTGGCCCCGCTGATTTTGACTTTTCCTCTGAGACTGAGGTCGTGGTCGCCTGAAATCCTGATCTTATCCATATGAGTTCATTCTAGAATAATATCCCCTAAAATTCAACGGGGTCAGACTTTGAAAACTTGAATAATATTATTTTTTTCACAATGGCGTATTAGAATTAATATATACATAGAGATGATGTTATATATTCGTCTATTTGCATAAAATTATTCAAGTTTTCAAAGTCTGACCCCAAATTTTATTGACCCCAAATTTTATCTTGCAATCCAAAGTCGTTTTGAGGAAATATAGAAAAGCGTGCTGCACGATGATTAAAGGCGGTTCCGCTAAAATGATGTATTTACCATGGAGGTCAGACAATGAAAATGCTTATCGGTGATCAATGGATGGATAAAGACGAAAAGATCGATGTCGTCAATCCCTACAATAATGAGGTCATCGACACCGTTCCAGCAGGAGACAAACAGGATGTGGAGGCCGCTTTCAGCGCGGCTGAAGAGGGTTTTAAAATCAACCGAGACCTTCCTGTCCACCAGCGTATTTCGATTCTTTATAAAGCTGCAGAAATACTGAAGGGCCGCCAGGAAGAGTTTGCTAAAATCATTGCTTCAGAGGGAAGCAAAACCATAAATGAAGCCAGAAAAGAGGCCAGCCGGTGTGTGGACACCATCACTGTCTCTGCTGAAGAAGCCCGCCGGATCGTAGGAGAGACCATCCCTTTTGACAGCCGCGAAGGCTCTGAGAACCGGGTGGGCTACTACTACCGGTTTCCGATCGGCATTATCATGGCCATCACCCCGTTCAATGATCCGCTGAACCTTGTGGCCCATAAAGTGGGCCCTGCCATTGCCGGAGGAAATGCCGTTGTCCTCAAACCGGCCACCGTAACACCCCTTTCTGCCCTTAAATTGGGAGAGATCCTGATCGAAGCTGGTCTTCCTTACGAAATCCTGAACATCGTGACCGGCTACGGTTCCAAAATCGGAGATACCCTGGTTGAAGACCCCAGGCCCAGGATGATCTCCTTCACCGGAGGCACCGAGGCCGGTGAAAGAATCGTCAGAAAAGCCGGGTTGAAGAAAATTGGCATGGAATTGGGGTCAAACTCACCGGTCATCGTCATGGACGATGCCGACCTCGAACAGGCCGTGGAACTCTCTGTCTCTGGAGCCTTCTGGGCCGTCGGTCAGAACTGCATCGGAGTTCAGCGCCTGTACATCCATGAGAAGGTGTACGACCAATTCGAAGAGATGTTCGTAGCCAAGACAAAAAAAATAAAAGTCGGTTATCAGCTGGACGAGGAGACCGACATGGGTCCGATGATTACCGAGGGAGAAGCCGAAAGAGTCGAGGCTTGGGTTAAAGAAGCTCTCCAGGATGGGGCCGAGCTTCTGACTGGAGGGAAGAGAGAGGGGACTCTGTTCGAGCCCACCGTTTTCAGGAACATGCCCCGTGCGGCTAAGTTGAACTGCGAAGAGGTGTTCGGTCCTGTTGTCAACCTGTATAAAGTGACTTCCCTGGATGAGGCCATCGCCCTCTCGAACAGTGTCAAGTTCGGTCTCCACGGAGCCATATTCACGCGCTCTCTCCACAACGCTTTCAAGGCCATCAAGGAGCTCGATGTCGGAGGAGTGATGATTAACGATTCCACCGACTACCGCATCGACATGATGCCTTTCGGTGGGGTCAAATGGAGCGGCCTAGGACGAGAGGGGATCAAATTTGCCCTGCTCGAGATGACGGAGCCCAAGCTCGTGTGTTTTAATCTCTGACCATCAATAAGAGCGCAGAGCCTGATCAAGGTCAGCAATAATATCTTCGGGATCCTCAGCACCCACACATAATCGGATCAGCTGGGGAGGAATATCTGCCATCTCACGGGCCTCTTCACCCTGCTGCTGGTGAGTGGAGATAGCCGGAATCGTTGCGACACTCTTTATCCGGCCTAAATCTGTAGCCCTAAAAACCAGCTTGAGGTTGTCAAAGACCTTCCTGGTATTCTCGGGAGGACCATCCACGCGAAAACTCATGAGATGACCATAGCGGTTGATTTCCTGACCTTTCCCGTCGTCTGAATCAGCCAGCTTCATGTATTTTTTGGCCAGAGAGTGGAGAGAAAAACTGGGTAAACCTAAATAGTCGACCTCGTACACCCGAGGATGTTGGCTGAGAAATTCTGCCGCCTTTTCCGAGTTTCGACTGACCAGATCCATTTTCGAGCGCAGCGTACGGAGGTCATTCAGAGCAAAGAGGGCGTTCATCGGAGATGCTGATGCCCCGTAATCTCTTGAGGGAAGTAGCTTAACGTATTCTGCAAAATCATCCTTGAATCGAGGGTCATCGTTGTTCAGTTTTGAAACGAGGGGCTTGCGGCTGATCAAGGCTCCTCCGATCGCAAGGCCTCCAGAGGTAATAGATTTTGTCAAGGAGTGGATAACGATGTCCGCTCCGTATGCGATCGGACGCATCAAAGCTGGGGTGGCACATGTCGAATCGATAATAAACGGGATTTCCCAAGAGTGGGCCAGATCCGCCAGTGCCTTTATATCGCAGAAAGATTGTTGAGGATTGCTCGGGGCTTCTGAGTAGAGAAAGCGGGTGTTGTCGTCGATCTTGGCCTTCCATTCCTGTATGTCTTCCTGATGAGCGACCCAACGGACCTCTATTCCCCGCTCCTGCATTTTTCGGATGGAGAAGTGCTGGAAGGTGCCTCCGTAGACCTGAGCAGAAGAGACGAAATTTATGTCCTCAGGTCCAGACTTCTGTTTAACAAGAAAACAGTCCACAGCCAGCATGATGGCGGATAGCCCAGAGGCCGTCACCAAACAAGACGTGTCACATCCCGTTTTATACCCCTCGAGCAAAGCCAGAGTCCATTCCAAAAAGTTTATGGTCGGATTCGTAATCCGAGTGTAGCACCAAGTCGGAATCAAGTAAGCCAGAGCGGCTTCCAGCTCATCTGAATCACGATAGGCTTGAGAAGCTGAGAGATAGAGAGGTTCGATAACCGCTCCCTGATTCAGGTTTAAGGCTTCCTCCACAGTATAAAGTCCATGGACAGCGATGGTGTCGAACTTCAGCTTTTTCATCCGGGCCAGCGTTTCTTCTTTTTGAGCTAGAAGTTTCTTGGCAGCCTCGACATATTTCATGACTCCTGGTCCGTATTGTTGATCATCACTCATGATTCCTCCAATTTCTGTTCAGGCTGTTTTCATGGTTTTTTGTCTTGATATTTTTTTATGGCTGCGCTCAACCTTTTCACCCCTTCGATGATCTCTTCTTTTGTTGGGTAGGAAAAATTGATCCTCATGGAGTTATGCTTACGATGAGCATAGGGATAACACACTTCCCCTGGAACGAAGGCGATTTTTTCTTCGATGGCCATGTTGAAAAGCTCTGAAGTATTTATCTCATCCGGCATCGTTATCCAAAGAAACATTCCTCCTTCAGGGGTTGTCCATTCGATACCCATTTCCTCAGGAAAATTCTCTTCCAGGGCATCCAGGAAAAAATCGAGTTTTTCGGAATAGATTTTTCTGGATTTTTCAAAATGAGCCTCCAGATCATAATCTCTTAAAAATAGTGTACAGATGTCCTGAT
>CAYGBF010000060.1:0-2881 GCA_964348035.1 uncultured Eubacteriales bacterium
GGCGTAAGAATCGGGCAGACGACTCTCATCAAAGGAGAAGGCCAAGGAGCCGTAAGAACCGGGGTGACGATCATCCTTCCCCATCCTGGAAATATTCTTGAGGAGAGCGTGTTCGCCTCTTATTTCAATTTGAATGGCTGGGGAGAGATGACAGGCATTGCACCTCTGGTTACGACTGGAAAACTGAAGACGCCCATCTTTCTGACCGGCACGTACAACGTGGGAATTGTTTATGATGCGGCCACCAAATATTTCTTAAAAAACCATCGGGATGGTTCAGAGGAGATCTTTCATCCTGTTGTGGCCGAGTGCTTTGATGATTTTTTAAGCGATACTCAGAGTCGTCAGATCTCAGAAGAGGATGTTTTCAGAGCCATCGAAAATGCACAGAGCGGTCCGGTTGAAGAGGGAGCTGTTGGAGGCGGTACAGGTATGACTTCCTTCGGGTTTAAAGGAGGAATCGGGACCTCTTCCCGGAAACTCGACGAAGAATACACGGTCGGAGTCCTAGTGATGGCTAACACAGGAAGCCGGGAAGAATTCCGGATAGACGGAGTACCGGTCGGTAAAGAAATCCAAGGGTTTAAGTATAAATCAAGGAAAACAAAATCCATCATCCTTGTTGCGGCCACCGATGCTCCTCTACTGCCTTTTCAACTGAGGAAGATCGCCAAGAGAGTGGCCATGGGGTTGGCCCAGACAGGAGCTGTATCTCACACAGGAAGCGGTGACATTATCATCGCCTTCTCCACCGCCAACAGGATTCCGAAGAGCCGGCCTCGTCCTTACCTTAAGATAAAATCTGTGAGCGATTTCTGGATAACCCCTCTTTATCAAGCGACTGTCGAGGCCACCCATGAAGCCATCGTCAATTCCTTAACTTCTGCCCGCACAGTCATCGGTCGTGATGGCAACACGGCCTACGGCATTCCGTTGGACCAGGTTAAAAAGATTATGAGGAAATATTTGAGGGTAGGAGCGGGCAAAACATGAAAAATAAGTACCAACATGGGAAGAAAAACTGCATAACAGATATCGAAGGAGTGAAAGTGGGACATTTCAGTCTGAACAGAGATATTCAAGATAAATCAGGAAGAATGGCTTTTGTCCGGACTGGATTGACCTCGGTTCTTCCCTACCCGATGGACAAAGAGATGCGGTTATTCCTGGGCTGTTCACGAATCGGGGGAAAGGATGAAATCACCGGGTATGAAGTGATGGAGGATTTCTGTTACTTGAATTCTCCGGTAGTCATCACCAATTCTGTCAATGTCGGAGGAGTCTACGATGCCATACTGTCCTACGGCTTCTCGCTGGATAGAGTGGAAATCTGGCCGCCTTTTATCATCGGGATAGATGACTCCTATTTAAACGATATCAGGATGGGATTTTTGGAAGAGCAAGATATCATTAAAGCCTTCCGCTCAGCAACCGAAAGCAAGGTGGAACAAGGATCTGTTGGAGTTGGTCTGGGGCTGAGTGCTTATTCTTGGAAGGGAGGTGTCGGGACCTCTTCAAGAATCATTTCCTTCGGCTCCGAACGATTTACCCTGGGAGCTCTTGTGGCCTCGAATCACGGAAACGCACTGTCCTTAACGAAGAGAAAATCAGATTCCGGCGAGAATCGGACCAGATCGGGATCGTTGACGGTCATTCTCGGAGTCGATATTCCCCTGGTTCCCTACCAAATCAGGCAGGTCACGAGCAGCCTGGTGGCTCTTCCGCCGTTGATAGAGGTGGCTTCCATTCGTTCTGATTCCCTCAACTGTGTTTTGTTCACGACGGCGAATGCCATGAGTATGGAGGAGGATGGACCGAAAGTTTTTGATTATCAGCTTTTAGATGATAGTCTTTTAGAGAAAATTGTTTTGGCTGGTTCAGAGGCAGTCAGAGAAGCCATCTTCTGGTCTTTAGCCAAAGCCACTCCAGTGAGGGGAAGACTGGGGAGAGAGTTGGAGACAATTCCTGAGAGAGAACTTCATAACCTTTTTCAAGACTTCAAAGGATAGGCGACGGAATGATCCATCCCAATAATCAAAAAAAACCGACCTTCTTAAGAGAAATGAGCCTTCTGGATACGACCTTTTTGGTCATCGGGTCTGTTATCGGTTCAGGGATTTTTATGACCACCGGTTTCATCGCTGAGTATCTTCCTTCCCCGGGTTTGATTCTGCTCGTATGGCTGGTCGGGGGGTTCATAACCCTCAGCGGAGCCTTGACTTTTGCCGAGCTGGGAGCCATGTTCCCCCAGGCCGGAGGTCAGTATATATATATTTGTGAGGCCTACGGTTCCTGGGCTGGGTTTTTCTACGGCTGGGGATTCTTCTGGTTTATCATGTGCGGAGGGATTGCGGCCTTGGCGGTCGCCTTTGCCGAATTTGTGGGATATTTTATTCCTCTCTTATCCACCCAATCTTACATGTTCCAGATGGATATCTGGGGGCTTTCCTATTCCCTGTCGGCTGGCCAGCTTGTGGCCGTGGCTTCCATCCTGATCCTAACCGGAGTCAATTACTTCGGGATAAAGAGCGGGGTTATCGTCCAGAACATTTTTACTTTCTTAAGGTTAGCCTCTGTGGCCGGGATCATTCTCTTTGGTCTTTTTCTCGGAAAAAAATCTGGCCTGACGGCCTTCAGCCAGATGTTTCAGGGAGGCTCTGGATTCAGTTTTGATGTCTTCACGCTTTTTGGTCTGGCGCTTATCGCGGTTTTCTGGACCTATGATGGCTGGTATGCTGTCAACTGTACGGCAGAGGAGATAAAGAGGCCTGAGAGGAATATTCCTCTCGGTCTTATCCTGGGGACACTCAGCGTTACTCTTGTTTATTGTCTGGTGAACCTTGTCTACATCATGGCTCTTCCGGTTGAGAAGATGAAAGGG
>CAYGBF010000061.1:0-3489 GCA_964348035.1 uncultured Eubacteriales bacterium
TCGTCTTTACGGCTCTTGTACTCTGCGGGAACTTCATGGGCCCCCAGGAAAGTGGGCACGATATCGACAGGGTGGAGATCGTCTGCTTCCTTAAGCGTCTCCAGCTGCTTGATCTCATCCTCAAGGTTCAACCCGTAGCCGCTTTTGGCTTCGGTCGTCGTGGTTCCATGGAGAAGCATGCTGTCCAAACGGGACAGGACGAGGGAGAGAAGCTGGTCTTTGGAGGCTTGACGCGTGGCCTTAACCGAGGTTTGGATGCCCATCCCTCTTTCGGCCAGTTGTTGGTAGGTCAAACCTTTGAGCCGCAGCACGAATTCTTCTTCCCTGGTCCCGCCAAACGGGAGATGGGTATGAGAATCCACAAATCCAGGAAGGACGACGAGATGGCTGCCGTCGATTGATTCGGCGTCTTGTTCTAACCTGAAGTCCCGATGGAAAGCCTTTTCCGAACCGACAAAAACTATCTGGCCCTGATAGGATGCGATACATCCTCCCTCGATACAACTGACTTCCCCGAGCTTGTCTTTTCTCTTTGGTATCCGGCCTTGACAGGTGAGAAGTTGGCGGCAAGGGCCGATGAACAGATCAGCTGATTTCATGTGTGCTTTTTTTCAGGGGGGACTGCTTGTTTTTGCGGATGAAAGAAGGGGTTTCATAGGGATCCCATCGTTTTTCCCAGGCTGGTTTGTTCCAGAGCGCCTCGCTTCCCTTGGGTTCGAAGACATAAGGAGGAGTTTCCTTATTGACTTCAAACGGTGGAGGAGTCTCCATCCGGGGCGGCGTAAAACCATCGGCAGCAACCATATCTTTCTCATGAGAGTGTTCAAATCCTGTGGCGATGACGGTCACTTTGACCATTTCCTTCAGATCTTCGTCTATGACTGTGCCGAAGATGATGTTGGCATCAGGATGAGCTAGGCTGTGGATGAGCTGTGAGGCTTTGGAGACTTCATGGAGAGTGACGTCTTTACCGCCCGTGATGTTGATGAGCACGCCTTGAGCCCCGTCGATCGATGTGTCCACGAGAAGTGGACTGGAGATTGCTTTTTGAGCCGCATCGACCGCTCTATTCTCTCCGGAGGCGATTCCTGTGCCCATAAAAGCCATCCCCATGCCCTTCATCACGGACTTGACATCGGCGAAATCGAGGTTAATCAGACCTGGCCTGGTGATGAGGTCAGAGATACCCTGCACAGCCTGACGAAGGATGTCATCGGCCATCTTGAAGGCGTCCTGGATCGAAGTGTCCAGGTTGACGGTTTGCAGGAGCCTTTCGTTGGGGATTGAGATCACTGTGTCCACCGCTGCTTTGAGCTCTGCTAATCCGTCAGTCGCCTGTTCCGCTCTGATTTTTCCCTCGAACTCGAAAGGAAGAGTCACGATGGCGATAGCCAGGATGTCCATCTCAGAGGCAAGATTGGCGATGATGGGCGTGGCTCCGGTCCCTGTCCCGCCGCCGAGGCCGGCTGTCAGGAACACCATGTCTGCTCCTTGGATGAGATCGATCAGTTTTTCGGTGTCTTCCATGGCCGCTTGTTTGCCGATATCCGCCCGGCCTCCAGAGCCCAGACCTTTTGTCAGTTCTGCTCCGACCTGGACTTTTTGGCCTGATTTGTTACTGCTCAGGGCTTGAAGGTCGGTGTTGACAGCGATGAACTCGACCCCCGAGATCTGGGTTTCGATCATCCTGTTGACGGCGTTACCTCCACCTCCGCCGATGCCGATGACCTTGAGATTGGCGCCGAATTGCTCTTCCACAAGATGGAATTTTAATTTGTCTTTCGTCGAATGACTCATATGTTCCTCCTATGCTTCTTTGAGCCAGTCTTTGAACTTAGCCCAAAATCCTATTTTCCTATCTTTTGACACACCTTTCTCCTTCCATTGTTTATATCCATGAAGGATCAGGCCGACCGCAGTCGCATAGTCTGGTGTACCGACCCTGTCGAGCAGTCCACCTATGCCGCTGGGGTCGCCCCGCCTTACTGGCAGATCAAAAATTTCCTCGGCGATCTCCTCTAGTCCGTCCAGAAGTGCAGTTCCGCCTGTGAGGACGATCCCTGAATTCAATGATTTTTCGTACCCCATCCTCTTGATATCGTTATCGACCAACCTGAAGACTTCTTCGGCTCTAGGATGAATGATGTCGGCCAATATCTGCCGGGAAAGGATACGCGGTTTTTTCCCCCGTCCGACAGAGGGAACTTCTATCGTCTCCTGTTCATCCTCTAGGGGGGCGGCCGCACATCCGAATTTTTTCTTGATCTTTTCGGCCTCAGGGATGGGCGTCCGCAGCCCGACGGCGATGTCGTTGGTGAAGTTGTCTCCGCCGATAGGAATGATGGATGTATACCACAGACTTCCCCGTTCGAAGATGGCGATTTCTGTCGTCCCTCCTCCGATATCGATCAAACCCACCCCGAGTTCCATTTCGTCGTGGGTTAAAACAGAACTGCTGGTGGCGATCTGATTCAGTATCAACTGCTCGATTTCAATGCCCGCCCTGGTCAAACAGGTCCTGAGGTTTTGGACAGACGTGATCGCCCCGGTGACGATGTGGACATTGACCTCGAGTTTGATCCCGCTCATCCCGAGAGGATCCTTGATGCCGTCCTGCTCGTCGACGACGAATTCCTGAGGGATGATATGGATGATTTCTCTGTCCGGAGGGATGGAGACGGCCTTCGATTGATCGATGACGCGTTTGATGTCTTCACGGCTGATTTCTTTATTCTTTCCTGAAACGGCGATGACGCCTCTGGAGTTAAAGCTTTTGATGTGAGCGCCGGAAATTCCGACGAAGGCAGAGTCGATTGCTACGCCAGCCATGAGCTCGGCTTCCTCTTGAGCTTTCTTGATGGCTTCGACCGTGCCTTCCAGGTTGACCACCACTCCCTTCCTCAGCCCTTTGGAGTCGGCTGTACCGATGCCGATGACCTCAATTTTTTTCTCCTCGGTGATTTCGCCGATGATAGCGGCGATCTTTTTTGTCCCGATGTCAAAGCCGACGATATAGCTATTTTTTGGCATTTCCTTGCCTCCTTCTCAGAGTGGAGGCTGAAGAATCCTCCGGACTCTGGCGGGGTTTGAAATAGACTCGATCTTGGAAACGCAGGTCGACATACTCGAGGGGTTCGAATGTGTCCAGCTGAGGGCGCCAATCTTGAAAAGACTTCAGCTTTTCGGGAAAACGGTCTGCCCCGAGCTTTAGATCTGTGGTCGATTCCTTAAAGCGGACGACGACGTTCTTGTAACCAGAAAGATCCAGAACATCTATCATCTTCTTTTCTGGAGCGGGCAGGCTGTCCAGACATTCCCAAGCCAATCTGAGTTTTTCTTCATAGTGTTTGACAAACAGATCTGAATCGACGAGGAGCGGATACTCACCTCTTTCTTCAGGATCAATTTTTTCGAGAAGTATCCCCTGTCTGTCGATGAGATAAAAATTTTCTTTGGCCAGAACGGCCACCGGTGTCCTTTCGTGAACAT
>CAYGBF010000062.1:0-14585 GCA_964348035.1 uncultured Eubacteriales bacterium
TCATCCAGGAAATCCTTCCCCAGGTCAAGCAGGAACGTTTAGCCGAATTTTTTGATGTCTTTTGTGAGGAAGACGTCTATTCTGTGGAGGAATCAAGGCGGTTGATCCAGGCAGCCCGAGAGGCCGGGTTCAAGATCAGGATCCACGCCGATGAATTCTCACCCCTGGGTGGAGCTCAACTGGCTGCAGAACAGGGAGCTTCATCGGCAGACCATCTGATCAACATCACTGATGAAGGTATCCAGGTTCTCTCCCAGAGTGCGACGGCAGCAACACTCTTACCCGCCGTCCCCTTCTTCTTGATGCAGAAGAAGAAGGCCCCGGCTCGCAGACTCATCGATGCCGGCGCGATCGTGGTCTTAGCTTCGGATTTCAATCCTGGAAGTTCGATGACCGAATCCATGCTTTTCATCATTCAGCTGGCCGTGTACACCATGAAGATGAGCATCGAAGAGGTCATTAATGCGGCCACAGCCAATGCCTCCTATGCTTTAGCCAGGGATCATGACATCGGCAGCCTTGCAGTCGGAAAAAAGATGGACCTGATTCTCTGCGAAGCTCCCAGCTATCCTTCTCTTGTTTACCATTTAGGTATAAATCCCATCAAATCCGTCATCAAAAACGGAAAAACCGTGGTCAAGGATGGCCGTATCTGCAGATAGAATAAGATAAGAAGGAGAAAAATATATAAATTGTAGACCATGAGTTTAGGTCTGCTTGCCCTCTTGGCCCTCCTCCCAGTCATCATGGTCTTCGTCCTCATCGTTCTCCTCAAACGGCCAGCCACCCGAGCCATGCCCGTGGCTTACCTCATCACCGTTCTTATCGCCATGACTGTCTGGAAGGCACCTGTCCTTCAAGTGGCGGCAGCCTCTATCGACGGTCTGGTTACAGCGGCTTCGATTCTATACATCATTCTAGGAGCCATCCTTCTCTTAAACCTCTACCAAGAGAGCGGAGCCATCCTGAGTATCCGGCACAGCATGTTCCGCGTCTCAACTGACCGCAGGGTTCAAGCCATAATCATCGCTTTTCTGTTCGGTTCCTTCATCGAAGGCGCAGCCGGTTTCGGGACTCCGGCAGCCGTAGCCGCTCCCCTGCTGGTGGCCATCGGCTTCCCAGCAGCGGCTGCAGTCATGGTCGCCCTGATAATCCAAAGCACTCCTGTGTCCTTCGGAGCCGTGGGAACGCCTATCCTGATCGGTGTCAACGCAGGACTGACCGGCCAGGCGGAAGTCACTCAATACCTGAACGTACACCAGCTCGAATTCCCAACCTACCTCTACGCGATCGGAAGCAAAGTGGCCCTGATTCATGGTCTAACCGGGACGTTCATCCCCCTCATCCTTGTCTTGATGATGACCCGTTTTTTCGGTCAGAAAAAAAGCTGGAAGGAGGGATTTTCTATCTTCCCGTTCGCCCTCTTCGCCGGCCTCTGCTTCACGGTTCCTTATACGCTGACCGGCGTCTTTCTGGGGCCAGAATTCCCTTCATTAGCGGGATCCCTGTTAGGGCTTTTGATCGTCATCCCGTTAGCAAAAGCTAGATTCCTGATCCCGAAGGACTCCTGGGATTTTCCGCCTGAACAACACTGGCCTTCGGAATGGAGAAGTCAAGGCCTCACCCCCCAGATAAAAGAGGACAGACCCTCGTTTTCGGTAGTGAGGGCCTGGCTTCCGTATGCCCTGGTGGCCCTGTTTCTCCTTTTCAGTCGACTTTGGCCCCCGCTCAAAAATCTTCTGGCTTCAGTTACTCTCGGCTGGACTCGAATCTTCCAGACATCCATCAGCACGAGTTTTCAGCCTCTGTTTCTACCCGGCTTTCTGTTCCTGATCGTGGTCGTCCTGACCATAGTCATCCACAGGATCTCGAGAGAGCAGTTGAAACAGGCCGTCTCCCGCTCGTTTAATAATCTTCTGGGGCCAGCCATCGCTCTTGGGTTTGCCGTCCCGATGGTAAAAGTGTTCATCAACAGCGGAGTCGAGGATGGCCTAGAAAAGATGCCTGTCATCTTGGCCTCAGGAGCTGCCGCTTTGATCGGTAAAGGTTGGACGGCGTTTGCGGCCGTTATCGGCGCTATGGGCGCCTTCATCGCCGGCAGTAACACCTTCTCCAACATGATGTTCTCTCTGTTCCAGTTTGCCACGGCCCTCAAAACAGGAGCTGTACCGGGGATCATCGTCGCTCTCCAAGCTGTAGGCGGCGCAGCCGGGAACATGATCTGTGTTCACAATGTTGTGGCCGCTTCTGCTGTCGTCGGTCTTTTGGGAAGGGAAGGTTACTTGATCCGTAAAACCCTGATCCCGATGACGTATTATCTTTTGATGGCCGCCCTCATCGGGATAATCATGATGCCACTTTTTAGTACTTAAAGAGTGATCAACTCTTGGGTTTTCGCAGCGGCCAGTTGGCCCAGCCGGCGGCAAACCTGGCTGGTTGTGCCCTCTGTCCTGATATCAGAACAGCACAGAGGAGCTTGGGATGTCCACCACGTCCAGTAGGCCTTCACCCACTGTTTGGTCTGTTCTTTTGCTTCTTTGCGTTCGGTTTCTAACATTCCGGCTCGAACTCCGATGGCCATGATTCCGGCAGTCAGAAACCCGCACAGGTTTCGGTGGTACATGCCCCCACCAAAACCGCTGGCCACCCAAACCAACTCCTCCGGCTTCTTCATGTATCTCAAAGCCACTAGGAAGAGAGATTCGGCGCAGCTCAATCCTTGGCCAAAAAAGTTTTTCAGATCTTTGGCCATCGAAGATTTCTGTATCCAGGCTAATTCTTCCTGAGTTAACTCGTCCTTTAATTTCAGGACATTTTGGGGCGTTTGGTCAACCAAAGAATCCAAACCAAACAGCCGGCTTCCCACCAGCAAGCTCGAAGCCGAAACCATAAAAACTCGCCTCGAAAGATTGAAATTCTCAGACATGCTCATGATTCTTCCTAGAAGCATTTATCATTTTATCCATCCGTCGCCCGGAATGATCCAAAAAACTCCTGTTTCTTGGTGATACCGGTCTCTATTTTCCATAATTTTGGATTATTTTGTCTTCCCTTTCCTCGGTTTGACCGGAGGCTTGAGGTCGGGAGGCAGCGGGCTTTTGTATTCTTTGCCTTTCTTTTTTTCCGTCCATTCCTGCCTCATCTTTTCGATTATCTCCGGACTTTCGAGGAAGTCTAGCCCGCTGGCCGCCATGACTTTAGCAGCAGTGAGCATCGCTTTGTGTCCGATGGACATCATACCGCAGGCAACAGCCGACCAATGGTGGCCAGGAGTTCCCTCTGGCTTGAAGACGATTCCAAGAGAAGTGGTCGGAGTCAACCAGCTGACTTCGGCCACATCCGACGATCCGGTTCCCCAGCTTCGCTGCGGCAGCTTAAAAGGCTCGATTTCTTTTTTAATGCCTTTTTCTTCGAGGCTCAATTCCTTCTGGATGTTCTTGGCGAAATTCTGTTCTTCTTCCGTAAATTTGGGTGCCCCGACAAGGAGCAAATTACCGTAGACAACCTCGTTTCCTGCTTGGTTCGGAAGGATTTCATGAACGCCGCTGATGAAATGGATTTTGTAGGTGGTCTCAGTCATCAGGGACGCGGCCTCGATGATTTTCATCACGCGTCCATAATCTCTCTCCACACTCTCTCGGTCGATATCACGGACATAATACCAGGCCCGAGCATAATCCGGGACAACATTGGGCGCTCCCCCCCCATCCAGGATCACATAATGAATCCGGGCTGTGGGTTTAAGATGTTCGCGGAGGTAATTCAAGCCCACATTCGTCAATTCGACGGCGTCGAGGGCGGAGCGACCGTGCCAAGGATCACCTGCCGAATGGGCTGTCTGTCCGAACCACTCCACCTGAAACTGGTTCATGGCGTTGCTCGCCTCCAGAGAGACGCTGTTGACAGAGCTCGGGTGCCATTGGATGCAGCAGGACAGACCATCGAAGACGCCGTCACGGGCCATGAACACCTTGCCGACGACCGTTTCCTCTGCAGGGCAACCGAAAAGCTTGACCGTTCCTTCGAGATTCTTGTTTTCCATCACCTGTTTCATAGCCACGGCCGCGGCTGTGCTGGCGGTCCCGAAAATGTTGTGGCCGCATCCGTGTCCAGGCTGCCCATCTTCAACGGGCTTTTTGTAAGGAACAGGTTCCTGAGACAAACCGGGAAGAGCATCATACTCCGCCAGGATCCCGATGACAGGCTCTCCAGTGCCATAAACGGCTACGAAGGCGGTCGGCATCCCCGCCACCCCCCTCGTCACCTGAAAACCGCTTTGTTCAAGGTAGGAGGCCAGAAGCTCAGCCGACTCATACTCTTCCATGGCCACTTCGGCCAGCCTTCCTATCTCGTCGTTGATCTCCGAGAGCTGTTTCATGTTGGCCTCGAGCCAGACAAAAGCATCTTTCTTCAGAGGAGTGAGCTCACTCGGTTTGACATGGAGAAGAAGAGGATCTTCCTTGTCTTCACCCGAAAGCAGAAGGATTGTCGCAAAAAAACATAGGCAGAACATTAATAATATGATGGATTTCTTCATTATTTCTCCTCGTTAGCGCTAAGGATACAGACTAAAAATGTCATGATGATCAACCAATAATTAAAAATCGAATCTCGGAATAATGTCAAGAAAAAAACAAATACCCCAGTTTGTCGCCAGACTCGAGTTTAAGAGCCCTATCGGTTTTCGTCATTTATAAATATCTATCCAGTGACCGGTAGTGGACGGCTTCGGATACATGCAGAGCCCGGATTCTTTCCTCACCGCTTAGATCGGCAATCGTCCGGGCCACCTTCAAGGCCCGCGTGTATGCCCGGGCACTAAACCCCAGACGATCGACAGCTAACTCGAGAAGCTTCCGCCCCTCCTCATCCACAGGACAGAACTGTTTGACTTCTCTGTTTCCCATCTGGGCATTGCAGTCAATCCTTCTCTCCTTAAATCTGCCCCCTTGTTTTTTTCTGGCCTTTATCACTCGCTCTTTTATTCGAGCCGAGCTTTCACCCTCATCCTTGGTGATGATATCTTTAAACTCGACCTTGGGGACCTCGACCTGAATGTCGATCCGATCCAGAAGAGGCCCCGAGATTTTAGAATAGTAGCGAATTCTTTGGCTCTCCGGACAGGTGCGATTCGAAGACAAAAACCCTTGATAAACATCCTCAGCTGGGTTCATGGCGGCCACGAGCATGAAAGAACAAGGGAAAGTAACGGTGAGGGCGGCGCGGGAGATGGTCACCTGACCATCCTCTAGGGGTTGCCGAAGATCTTCCAAGACCCGCCGGTTGAATTCAGGAAGCTCGTCAAGAAACAACACTCCACGATGGGCCAAGCTGACTTCCCCGGGCCTAGGAATACTGCCTCCCCCGATTAAACCCGCGTCTGAGACGCTATGATGGGGAGACCGGAAGGGCCGCTCACCCACGGCCCCCTGATCCTTCAACAAGCCTGCGGCGCTGTAGATGCGTGTGACCTCGATGACCTCATCGAAAGTCATCGGTGGAAGAATCGTCGGCAGTCGCCGAGCCACCATCGTCTTCCCCGCCCCGGGAGGCCCGATGAGAAGGACGTTGTGGGCGCCAGCGACCGCCACTTCCATCGCCCGTTTGACATGCTGCTGACCTTTGATCTCCTGGAAATCCACTTCATAGCAGGAAGGGGGAAAGAGTTCTTGGAGGGAGAACTCTGTCGGCTGTATCTCTTCAGAGTCATTGAGAAGCTGGACAACCTGAGCCAGGTTGGTCAGCCCGAAAATCTGAAGATCCTTGACCAGAGCCGCCTCTCTTGCGTTCTCTTTGGGAACGACGATGCCTCGGAATCCCTTCTCCTCAGCCAGAACCGCAGCAGCCAGGATTCCTCTTCCTGGTTTAAGACTGCCATCAAGAGCCAACTCCCCGATGAACAAGTAATCTTCCAGTCTATCAGGAGGAAAAAGTCCCAGATGAGCGAGAAATCCTAGAGAAATCGGAAGGTCGAACAACGATCCCTCTTTTCGCCTGTCCGCAGGAGCCAGGTTGATGGTCACTTTCCTGGACCGTATATCATACCCGCAGTTCTTTAAAGCGGCCTTCACCCTCACCTTGCTTTCTCGAACTGCGGCATCAGGTAATCCGACGGTGACAAAAGCCGGAACCCCGAAAGAGATATCGACCTCCACCTCCACAAGATAAGCTTTGATACCGAGGAGGGAAGCGCTGGCAATCTTGAAGAGCATATTCGTCTCAATTAAAGACGAATACGCTTGGGTGATTATATCAATCGCACAAAAAAATTTGATGTAGGGAATAAAAAAAAGATTATTCTTCGCTGTCTTTCTTGAACTCTGTGGACAGCCTTTTCAGCTCCTGTTCGATATCGTCCTGGGATTCAAACTTCATCTTGACGAACCGTACTGGGGAAAATTTGGGTTTATGTTCAGTAATAAATCTCGCCTCTTCCAGCATCGTTGTTTTAACCTTTTTGGGTTCTTTTTCCTCTTTCTCCCCAGCCACTTCCTTAACTGGTGCTTCCAGCCCAACTCTGACCTCTTCGACCCCTTCCTTCTCGAGTTTCACTGCCGTCTCTTCCCTGCTCTCTTCCACTTCTTCCGCTTCCTCTTCCTCATCTATCTCCAGCTCTATTCTCCTTTCCCCGAAGACATTCTTCTTCACTGTGGGAACGGTCAGCCGGGCAATCTCTTTAAGGGTTTCGATGACCCCAATACCGTTGATGGCCGAAGACTCAACATAAGGAAGTCCTCGGGGGTTGAGAAGGTTGTTGAAGGTTTCTATCGGAATCAAGTTCTCCAGGTCTCTTTTGTTGTACTGAAAAACCAAAGGCATGGCATTGAGGTCGAAGCTGTAATCCACCATATTTTTTCTCAATCCATCAAAGCTCTCCAAGTTGGCATCGAGTAGAGAAACTTGGGAGTCGGCCACGAAGACGATTCCATCGACGCCCTTGAGAACGCTTTTTCTCGAAGCTTCGTAAAAGACCTGACCGGGAACTGTCATCAGCTGGAAATGAATCTTAAAATCCCCGATCTGGCCGGCCTTGATCGGAAGCAGGTCAAAAAAAAGCGTCCTCTCGACATCGGTTTCAAGACAGATAAGATCTCCCCGGGACTCCGGGTCCAATCGGACGTAAATGTACCGAAGGTTGGTCGTCTTTCCGCTCAGCCCAGGACCGTAGTAAACGATCTTGATGGCTATGTTTTTCGTCGCATAGTTTACGAAAGCCATGGTCTTTCTACTTTAACCCGCTCCTCTGAATTATTACTTAGCATAATCCCTCTGTTCAGTCAACCGAACTCGGGATCGGGCTTCATCATGAAAGCAAGCCAAAAAACATGATCATGTCAGAGATCTTACAAGATAACAAAGCCTGATTCCAAAAATTAAGTCGTCAAATGAGCGAAGAGTTTTTGGTATTTTTCCATGATTATCGACCAGGAATAGTGGTGACTCACGTATTTCAACCCGTTCTGGCCCATGATTTTTCTAAGTTTCGAATCGTTGAGAAGCAAGCTGAGGGCTTCTTCGAATGATTCATAATTGGAGTAGGGCAAGCCACACCGCCCCTCTAAACAATGATCTCTGAGGGGTTCGGTGTGTTCCTGGACCAGGATGGGCGTTTCAACCGCTAGAGATTCCAAGGCAGCCATACACAGACTCTCAAAACGGGAGGGATGGATCGTGACCGAGGCCGCGGCCATGGCGGCGTTTTTCTCTTCAAGCGGGATAAACCCCAAGTATTTGATACTCGGATGAGTCGGCAGGTCCATCAAAAGCTTCCCGATGAGGACAAGGGAAAGATCCGGATGCCTCCGGCTGAAGGTCTGAAAATAATCGATGAGTTCCTGGCATCCCTTGCCCGGTTCGATCCTGCCGGCGTAAAGAATATAAGGAGGCCAGACGTCATGCTTGGCGAAGAAGGCTGTGACCTCTGGTACGTGCGGAAGTTCCACACCCACTCCGACAATATCCGTATATTTGCCTTCGAAGGAAAACAGTTTGGAAAGTAACCTCTTCTCCGCTTTGGTGTTGAAGACGAAAGCATCCGGATCCGAGAAAACGTCCTTCATAAGGCCCAAGTAGAGCGGGGGCTCATCGTGGGCTGTGGGGACAAGAATCTTCTTCCCGTTGATTTTCTTGAGTCCCCAGTACGTGTTGTAATACAAGTAAGTAAAGAAGATGAAAACGTCATGGTCAGCGGCTTCTTTCCCCAGAGTCTCTATCAAGGCTGGTGAGTAAGGTCCTTGTTGTTTCAGCCATTCCAACTCATCCTCGTGGTCGTGGTTTTCCTGGAAAATCCAGTCTGAAAACTTGTTGAAGGCGTCGATGTCCCTCTCTTCTTCGACGGGGAAACGCTTTATGGTGACTCCGTTAAGAAGGGTTTCACCGGGAGTGTACTCATTCTTCCAGGTGATGTAATCTTTGGCTAGGGTTGTGTAGACTGTACAATCATGGCCGATCCTGTTCAGGTTTTCGGCGAGCTGGCGGCAATGCAGTTCTGAACCACCCATGACGTCTTTCCCGTATCTCTGGATGACAAAGGCCACTTTCATCATTCGCCTACTCAGTGAATTCCTTAATTATTCGGAGGAGGAATTGTTCCCGCTTGAAGCTTTTAAACTTGTTCAACCTTTTTTGTTGTCCGGCGATGATTCTCTCTTTCAACGATTCATCGGAGGTCAGTGTCTTGATCAGCTCGCTGACGCCAGGCACGTTTTTGTCCTTAAACAGCACGCCGGCCTCTTCAAGGGTCGAGGGAACCGCCGTACAGTCATAGGCGACGATCGGCAGGTCGAACATCATGGCTTCGATAAAAGGCAATCCAAATCCCTCGTGTTCGCTCATAGAGAGAAAAACATCCGAGGCCTGGTAGAGTGCAAACATGTCTTCATCGGGTATATGGCCGGTAAAACATATTTCTTCTGGCTTGAGGTAGAATTCATCGGCCAGGCGGACTACGTTTTCGTAATATTTGGGTATGGTGGATGTCTTGCCGACGATGATCAACCTGACCAGGGGTGAGATGTACTTCTTGAAATAGAAGGCTACTTTAATCAGGTCCTCTATTTTTTTGTTGGGCGCGATCCGGCCGACAAACAGGATGTTGGTCCGATCGTCGCAGAAAAAGTCGTACAGGAATGGATTCGGAGTTTTGAGATATTTTTCAAAATCGATAAAAAGGGGAAGGACCTCGGCCTTCTGATATCCCAAGGCCAACGTCTCCTGGCGGTTGTACTCAGAGTCAGCCAGGACTAGGGAGACATGCGAGATCAAGGATTCGAGCTCCTCTCTCCCTTTCTTGGAAATTCCCGCCAGCTCCGGGCTGTACTCGGAGAAGAATTCGTGAGGTGTGATGTTGTGATAAATCATGACTCTATGGCTGGGCAGATCGCAAAAAGCCTGAGTCAACGGAGAGGGCAGAGCAAAATGCAAGATCGTGATGTCTTCTGGCGAGGGCTTCGGGAAGGATTCGAAAAGGCTGGATTCGGTCTCGAGTTCCTCATCTCGTGACAAGCAGTAAATTCGGGATTCAAAGCCTTGTTCCAGGAAGAACGATTTCATATGGGAGGCCGTATCACCAATCGCATCTCCTCGATGGTAGGCTGGGATGAGCTGGTCGATTCTCATCCGCGGCTCACCAATTCCACATGATCGAGGAGGATACGCCCGACGCGTTTCCGTTCATACTTCTTCAGGGCTTTAAGCTGGGCATCGATGACGTTTTCCTTTAAGTCGCTGTTCCTGATCAGTCTATCTAAGAGAGCGGCTGTTCGATAAAAATCTTTCTCACGAAGGATTATCCCCCCACCGTTCATCGTCTCTTCCACGGCTCCGGCAGCGAGGGCGACGACCGGGATCCGCATGTAAAAAGACTCCAAGAGCGGGACGCCAAAACCTTCATGCTCGCTAAAACTCAAGTAAACATCGGCCAGTCTGAAAAACGTCAGGAGGTCTGAAAAATCCACATGCCCGGTGATATGGACATCGTCAACCTGAAGCTCAGCTATCAGACTCTTCAACGACACAAAGTATCTCTCCAATCCTCTATAGTCTCCGGCCAGGATGAGTTGGGAGTCAGGGTTGAACCACCTCTTGTAGAAGTAAAAGGTCTTGATGACATCCTCGAACTTTTTATTCGGGATTAAACGCCCGACAAAGAGGAGGGTTGTTTTTCCGTTGTCGAAGATGTCGCGCGTGACGGGGTCTCCCTCATCATCAAACTTCGAAAAATTCAGAAGCAGGGGCAGAACACCGGTCTTTGGGTAGCCGATAGACTCCAGCTCCTTCCGGTTGAATTCTGAATCTCCCAGAGCTAAGTCCACTTTATCGACAAAGAGTTTGATCTCCAGCCGGCCTTTGTAACATTCTCGGGTCAGGATCCGGTGGGTAGACATGAAATAATGGTGAGGCGTGATGTTGTGGTAGATCATGATCTTTTTATCGGGAATACGGAAAAACATCTTGGAGACAGGAGAACCGATCGAAAAATGGAAGATCACCACGTTCTGGGATGAACTGACGTTCTTGTATTCTCGATAATCCCTGGCATTTTTAGCCATGCGTGGCTCGTAGAACTTGATGAAAATATCAGACTTATACCCAGACTCTCTGAGTATCTTCTGGATCTCGAGCATCTCATCGGAGATCGCGTCTCCGTAGCTTAGAGAGGTGGCAAATTGGTGGATTTCCACTATTTTTTCTTCTCCAGCTGCTCGACAATCTTGAGGTATTTATGTTCGAGGATGTCCCAGGTGTAATTCCCGAGAAAATACGCTCTTCCGTTTTTGCCCATCTCACTCCGGAGCCGTGGGTCGGAGAGAAGAAGCTCCAAAGATTCCTTGAATTCATCATAATTTTCATAGTAAAGGCCGGCCCGGCTTCTCTGGCATTGGCCTTGGAGAACATCACACCTTGCATTGGCCAAGACTGGTTTTTCCGCCGCCCAAGCTTCCAGGGTGACCATGGACAGACTTTCATAGAAGGAAGGCATGATCAGAATCAACGCCCCCTCCAGAGCAGAGAATTTTTTCTCGTCAGACAGAAACCCGAGAAACACGACGTCGGGATGGGCGGGAATCTTCAGGATGGTACTGCCGATTAAGACAAGTTTGATGTCTGAACCCGTCTCCTGTTTGAACCTCAAGAAAAAATCAAACAGTTCATGACATCCCTTGTTCTCGTCGATTCTTCCGATGTAGATGATATAATCGCCTTCGATCGTGTGCTCTTGTCGGAACTCAATTCCTGAGTATCGCTCGGGGAATTCTGTCCCGACACCGACGACATCACCCAAAACCTCTTGATTCTGGGAGAGGGAATGAATCATTTTCCTTTCCTCTTCAGAATTATAGATAATGGCCTCGGGTTGCCGGAACAGCTCCTTGAATATGTTGAGATGAATGACCGGATCTTTTTCGGCCGTGGGAACAAGGATGCTTTTCTGGGGGACCGTGTGTATCCCCCAGTAGGAGTGGTAGTAGCGGTAGCTGAAAAAAATAAAATAATCGTAGTCGTCTTTATGATTCCTGATGTAGTCAATAAGCGCCGGCGAGCGAGGTCCCTCCTCATCAAGCCAGTTGAGTTCGTCTTTTTCGCTGTGCTCATTCTCCAGGATGAAATTCTGGATCCGCCCGAATTTGATCGGGTCTCTCGTTTTAGAGACAGAGAATCTCTTGACTGGAATGCCGTTGACCGTGTCCTCTCCTTCTGGGAAGTGATTCTTCCAGGTGATGTAGTCGACAGCTCGAGTGGTCAAGACCTCCACCTGCCAGTGTTTTTTCATGTGCTCGGCAACCCAGCGGCAGTGAAGCTCGGCTCCGCCGCTTATCTCAGTCCCGTACCGCTGGCAAACGAAGGCGACTTTCATCTGACGATGTGTTTCTCCAAAGCTTTCTCTCTTTTTCCCAGGTATTCGAAGTCTTTTTCCAAGATCCGGGTTTTAAGCTTAAGATTCTCATGTTCGATCTTGAGTTTGCTGAGTTCCACCACGATGCTGTGCGAGAGAGAGTGGAGAAGCTTGGTGTACTCATTCGTTTTATTCAGGTTATTTCTTAGGTCTTCAGCAGCGATGTTGTGTTTTTGGTCGATGTCATTCATGTTGGACGAAAGATAATCTATCCTTCTGTTGGTCCGGTCGAGGATCAAGAATGATTCTCTGAATTCTTCGTAGACCGGCAGAATGAGAAGCTTGATCAGAGGAGAAAAAGGTTTCATGATTTTGGACAGTAATCTTCTCGCTTTCCCTTTGGACCCAGGAAGTTCCGGCGGTCCATCGGGGGGGTAGGCACTCGGCGCCGGATGGGATTCAACTTGTCGGTTTTTCTCCATCGTCTTTTTCGGCTTCCGAGCGATTCGGCTCTTTATCTGATCCATGATATCGGCCACATCGATGTTCTCATAATCGATCCTGATCTCCTCTTCCTTATTCACGGATTCTTGGCTTTTTTTGTTATTTGTCATGGGCTCCCTCTCAAAAAAATAATCTTATTTTTTTTCGAACAAAAAATCTTCATACACACTCTGAATATCCTGTATATCAGGGAGAGGCCGAAGTCTTATTTCTTCTATCTCCCGGACTTCGCGTTCGGTGAGGAGGCCGGATTTTATCTTCTCGGCGATTCTTTTTTCGATCTCCTCGTGTATTTTCTTCTGCTGTTTTTTATCCAAGCATTTTATCTCGAAAAAATTTTCCATAATTTCTCCCTTTTATCAAAGGAATGGGTCGGTTCGATTTCTGAGCGAAAACATGTCAGCCACTCTGAGAGGCATTTTAATCGATTTAATCTAGTAAAAAAAGGGGGCGCTGACTATTTTTTTCCAAAAGGGGAAATAGAGCGCCCTTCTTTTTTTACGAGATTGAAAAGAAATGGTCACTGTGTTAAAAGTTTCCTAACGAATGATAAAGGACATGAGGATGGAAGAATTCAAAAAGAAGCTCAGGATAGGAGTGATCGGAGGGGCCAGGCCAGATAATACATCCTATGATCTAGCTTTAAAAATCGGCCGGCTGATCGCAGAGAAAGGGGCCGTCCTTGTCTGTGGAGGTTTGAGCGGTATCATGGAAGCCTCGGCCAAGGGCGCAAAACAGGCGGGAGGAACCACAGTCGGTATCCTCCCCAGCAGCTCTCGGCACGATGCCAATCCCCACATCGACATCGCCATCGCCACTGGCCTGGGATATGCCCGGAATTCCCTCGTTGCTCTCAACGCCGATGTCCTGATCGCCGTCGACGGCCAGTACGGAACCCTGACCGAGATCGCCTACGGAATCATCTACGGGAAAAAAGTTGTCGGCCTGGGCACCTGGGAGATCGATGGGATCATCGCGGCCGGTTCCCCAGAAGAAGCCGTCAACCTCGCCCTCCGCTCTTAATTTAAGATGGCCCGAACCTACAAACTTCTTCTGAGTTATGACGGAACGGATTTCCACGGCTGGCAGAGACAGCCCCGAAAAAGAACGGTCCAGGGAGTTGTCGAAAAGACCCTGACCAAAATCATCCAGAAAAAGATCCCTGTTGTCGGTTCCGGCCGGACCGATGCCGGTGTCCATGCTCTTGGACAAGTCGCTCATTTTAGGGCCAGCTTAAATCTCACCCAAGACGAGCTTTTCCGGGCGATCAATTCCCTCCTTCCCCCTGATATTAGAATGATATCGATCGACATCTCCGAGTCGGATTTCCATGCTCGAAAGATGGCCCGATCCAAGGTCTACCAGTACCGCATATTCAACGCTCCCCTCCTCAGTCCTTTTCTCTTCAGGTATGTTCATCACTGGACCTCTCCGCTGGATGTTCCCTCGATGAGAAAAGCGGCTCCTCTCTTCCTGGGCGAGCACGACTTCTCCGGGTTTTCCTCGAACCGGTTCCTCCATCCCGTAAGAACAATCTTATCTACGGAGATGACAAAAAAAGGACCCGAAATCCTGTTCACGGTCGAAGCCAACGGGTTTTTGAGGTACATGGTCCGGACCATGGTCGGGACCCTCCTTGAGATCGGGAAGGGAAAGATGGCTCCAGAAAGAATCGGAGAGGTCTTTTCGAAAAAGAACCGGGCTCTGGCCGGCCCCACCGCCCCAGCCAAGGGGCTCTGCCTGATCAAAGTCAATTACTGATTCAGGTACTTGGCCATGACGATCGCATCCTCAGGGGGATGGTGGTAGTAATTCTTCCTGAAGCCCAGAATATCAAAATCCAATTTATGATAAAGCTTGATGGCCGCCGTGTTGGACGGTCTCACCTCCAGTGAGATAAACTTCGCCCCGCCTTTTTCGAGTCGAGACAGCACCTGCCTTAAGGCGGATTCTCCGACTCCCATCCTCCGAAAATCAGGATGAACGGCGAGATTGCTGATCTGGATTTCATCCTTGATATGCCAGTAGATGATATAACCGATGATTCTCTTCTCGAGCCTGTGAACGAAGACGTACGGGGATGAAATCGGCCGGTTGTGGATCTCTCCTCTGAAGGTGCTCAGATGCCACGGGTTAGGAAACGAGACCCTCTCGATAGCATGGACCTCCAAAAGGTCATCCTCCTCCATCCGCCGCAGGAGATAAAAGTCCGCAGACAGCTTTTCTCTCTTAATTTTTTTCCTCC
>CAYGBF010000063.1:0-2522 GCA_964348035.1 uncultured Eubacteriales bacterium
TGACGGCACCACCCCTATCTACGAGGTCAACATCGGGAATGCCGCCACGCCGGAAACCTTCATCCAGTGCAGCGAAGAGCTGGAAGCCTCAGGCCTTCCTCAGTTTTATCTGGCAGCGCATCTGCGGATAAACCCCGACCTCGGGATGGTGGATTTCAACTGGACAGAAAGCGCCCAGACCGTGTTCGATGCCGGCCGGGACCTGACCATCAAGTACGAGAGCGACGGAGAATCCCGACCGTACGACACGATGGAGGCCTATTTCTTCTCCGACGAGGAAAGAAACGAGAAAGCGGAACTTATAGGTGATGTAATCGCCCATAAATGCCTGAGATGTGATAAAGATGCTAAGGAGTTCATGAAGAGAGGCCACCAAGCTCGGTTTGCCCAAGCTTCTTACAGAGCGTAAGCGAGGTTATTTGGAGACCAAAGATGGACCTAGGCATTAAAAATAGAGTGGCTCTGGTGACGGCTGCCAGTCGGGGTTTGGGTAAGGCGATCGCCTTCCAGCTTTCCAAGGAAGGGACCAAGGTGATGATCTGTGCCCGAGGAGAGCAGAGACTGCATCAAGCACGGGATGAGATTGCCTCAAACACAGGAGGCGAGGTCAGAGCCTTCGTAGCCGATGTGACGGACAAGCGTCAGGTAAAAGATGTGGTCGGCAAGATTGTCGACGAGTTCGGGACCATCGACATCCTGGTCAGCAACGCTGGGGGCCCGCCGGCCGGTTTTATCGATGACTTCGGCGATGAAGACTACAGAAAAGCACTGGAACTTAACCTGATGAGCACTGTTAACCTCTGTTATGAAGTCATTCCTCTTATGAAAAAACAGAAGTGGGGACGGATTATCAACCTGACATCGGTCTCGGCCAAGCAGCCGATTAAGACGCTGATCCTTTCTAACACCTCAAGGGCTGGTGTTTTGGGGTTTACGAAATCCATTTCGGAACAGCTGGCCCCGTACGGGATCACCGTCAACGCGATCTGCCCCGGGTACACGAAAACAGAAAGGATCGATGAACTGGCCCAATCTTTTGCCGACTCAGGAAAAGGATCGGTTGAGGATTTTTACAGGAATATCGAGGCCAGTATTCCGTCGGGAAGGTTTGCCACGCCAGATGAAGTCGCCTCTGCAGCAGCTTTCCTCGCTTCAGGAGGAGCTGCGTATATCACAGGGGTATCCCTCCAGATCGATGGAGGCTACATAAAAGGATTGTTTTAATAAGCGAAACGATGCCTGTTCCCCATAGTGCTTGGCCCTTAAGAATGGTACTCAGGGAGGCATTCATGATGAAAGGGAGGAGAGGATGAAAGATTGGGATGAGACGCCTTATCCGGAAATGATCCGGAATCTTCCAGAAGTGGATGTTCCCGTCGAGGGAGTCCGAGCCTGGCTTCTTCAAGGTAAAGACACGCAGATGGTTTTCTTCGACATCGCTTCCACGGCAGAAGTGCCTCTTCACTCTCACTGTGGCCAGTGGGGGATTGTGATCGAAGGGGAGATGGAACTGACCATCGGTGAAGAGACAAAAACCTACCGCAAGGGAGACTGGTACTTCATTCCCGAGGGAGTGAGCCACGGAGCCACGTTCCTCACTAGAACCTTCGTGATAGATGTCTTCGATGATCCCGGACGGTATAAACCCAAACAATAGATAAGTGTCACTCTGATATAAACAGAGGGAAGGATGAAACCGCTGTTCACAAAAATCATGAAAAGCTACGAAGGCTACAATTTCGGAAAAATCATGCAATCCATAACAAGCCCGGACATCATCTCCTTTGCCGGGGGATTACCCTGTCCAGATGTCTTTCCCGTCGACCTCATCCAAGAGGCCGCAGAGAGGGCACTCAAGAAGGATTGGAAGCAGGTCCTTCAATACTCCCCTGTCATAGGAGAGGGCGAATTGATGGAGGCGATCATCGGGTATCTCAAGATAGATGATATCCAGATAGAACTCGAGAACATCATGATCACCACCTCCGGACAGCATGGTCTTGATCTCGTTGGTAGGTTGTTCCTGGACCCTGGGGACCACATCGTTTCAGACCTTCCGACATTTGGTGGCGCCTTGGCTTCTTTCGAGATGGAAGAGGCCCAATACATTGCCATGGACATACTGGAAGATGGCTCTGATGTGGAGGGGATGGAAAGGGGCATCAAACTGTCTCTCGACCAAGGGAAAAAACCTAAATTCATCTATGTCGTACCGGACTTCCAGAACCCCTCAGGAATCACAACATGTCTAGAAAAAAGGCTTGCACTCCTTGATATGAGTAAAAAGTATGCCATTCCCATCGTGGAGGACAGCCCCTACAGAGAATTAAGATACAAAGGGGAAACGATCCCTTCCCTCTATTCTCTGGACAACAAACAAGGGAATGTCATCGGAGTTTACACCTTTTCCAAGATCCTCTGCCCCGGCCTGAGAGTCGGTTTCAACATCGGACCTCCAGAAGTCATCGAGAAATTCACCTTTATCAAGGGAGGAAACATACTCAACACACCTAAACTCAATC
>CAYGBF010000064.1:0-2444 GCA_964348035.1 uncultured Eubacteriales bacterium
CAAAACCGTGATAGTAAACCACATTGAGATATGAAATGGATCAGGTAGGGTGTTGAGAAAACCCTAGCAGGGCCGAGCGGGCACGGCTCCTCTCCTCAGGAGAGGAGAGCGAGGCCCGAATTGGAGCGGGATTTCCTCGCTGGGGAAAGTCCGCGTGTTTTCGATGCACCCTACCTGATCCATAATAGTAACGGTTATCACGGAAATAAGGATGCTTACACCTAAAATTGAAGATTCATCCTGTTTATTCTAAGATGTTGGTATGAAATCTCGCCTGGAACCCAGCAAAAATGTTCTGTTTTTCCTCGGCCTAGCCAACATCATCCTCCTCAGCGCCGGCTGGGTAATGGCTTTGCGTGCCTACCCCCGTCTCCCGTCCTGGATACCGATATGGATGAACTTCCTGGATCAACAAATCATGTTAACGAGTAAATCCGGTCTCTTCTTTGTTTATCCGCTCACACAGACTCTTTTCTGCCTGGCTTACGGGTGCCTCATAAGAGTCATCGCCAGAAAAAGAATGAATTCTGGGCACGAGGTATCGCGAACCCGTCTGAAACAAGAATTCGCTTTGCTTGCTCTTATTTTTTTTAACCTTATTTTCATCCATCTTCAAAGAAGCATCATCCTAACTGCCCATGGACTCGAGGAAGGAATCAGTAAATCCTATTTTTTCTCTCTCTTCGGTATCATCATGATTCTCATTCCTTACTACCGGATTCGCACAAGACTGATCACCAAGAAAATCAACCCTGCAGAGAATACAAAAAAGATCTGATTTTTATCGTTCAGGATTTTATCGAATAAAGGATTTATTCTATTCTAACGATTTAAGAAAATTCTTCCTTTTAATCAGCTGTTGGGCGTACTTGGAGTCCCACCCCCCCATTTTTTCTTGAACATCTTCCAACTTGGCCTCTATCTCAGGCAGGGACATTTTATTGATCTTTTTTGATTTGGATGGGGCTGGCGGAGCCTCTGGAGTTGGCTTTTCCGGTTCTGGCTTGGCTTCTTCAACCTTTTCTTTGGCCTTCTCTTCTGCCTCTTCTTTTTCCTCCTCTACAGGGGGTTCGATATCTTTTTCCGGTTCGACAGCCGCTGTTTCGACTTCCTTTTCCATTTTATCGACTTCTGACTTAACCTCTTCAACCGTTTCTTTTTCGGGAGGAATTTCCTGTTCGACTTCTGCCTCAACCTTGGCCGGCTCCGCTATCTCCTCTGCCGGTGGAGAAACCGCCTCCTCAGCCGGTGCGGTAACCTCCTCTTTTTCTTTGGCTGCTGGTTCGGCTTCCTTTTCTGCCTTCTGGGCCTCTTTGATATCTTCCTTGATCCCTTCTGTCTCTGCTTCGGGTTTTTCGTCGACCTTAGCCTTAACCTTGGCAGGTTCAGCCTTCTTTTTTTCTTTCTTAGGAGTGCCTTCTACTGGAGCCGGTTCCTCTTTTTTCTGTTTCGTTTTGTCTACGACTTTCTTGGGTTTCTCTTTTTCTGCCTTTTTCTTCTCTGATTTTTTCTTCGCTTTTGGCTTTTCTTCGGTTTCAGGAATTTTTTCTTTTTGCTCGGTTTTCGCTTTTTTTTCTTCGGCCATTGTGTTTCCTTTCTGTCTAAACAACGATCTTTGGTAAGCCCTCATAGCTTACCAGAATACAGTCTAAGAGGGCAATGTTTTTTTGTCTAGGTTGAGGCTGTCTTGCACGGGTTTGGGGAATTTAGTATAGTCAGTAACCATGTACGTTTTATACTCCTTTATTCTTTTGCTCTCTCTTGCCTTGACTATTCCTGTTTACTTTTTTCGATTAAGATTGATGCGGGGAGAACGGCTTCACCTCAAAGAAAGGTTAGGGATCAGACTTCTTCGTCGACAGAAGGAAGCGCCAACTCTCTGGATACACGCCGTCTCGGTTGGAGAGGTCCTTTCTCTCCAGAAACTGATCACGAAGATCAAGCGAGCCCATCCTGAGTGGGTTGTCTATTTTTCCTCCTTGACCAACTCAGGGATACGGATGGCAGAGGAAAAATTAGATGAAGTCGACGGCATCGTGTACGCACCGTTTGATTTTATGCGGGTCACCACCAGGTTCTTTCGGTTACTCCAGCCAGAGGTTTTTATCCTGGCAGAGTCTGAGTTTTGGCCGAATCTTCTCCGGGCGGCAGCCCAACATACCCAGGGTGTTCTCCTTATCAACGGAAGGATCTCGAGCCGATCATCCAGAAGATACACAAGGATCAAAAAACTCATGGCCAGAATCTTGAGACACATAAACCTCTTCCTGGTCCAAACAGAAAGAGACAAGGCCTTCTTGCGAAGAATCGGCGTCGAGGATAAACGCATCGAAGTGGCCGGGAATTTAAAGACAGAAGTCACCTTGCCCTCGATGAATAAAGAAGAGATTTTCGACCTGCGAAAGGGCCTCGGAATACACGAAATCCAAAGGGTCGTCGTAGCC